>JAEZYG010000058.1 GCA_023419175.1 Actinomycetes bacterium | reverse complement strand
TATATGCATTAGGTTCAAAAACGTTTTCTCGCTGATTGGTTGAAGTTCTACGAATATATTTCTGTATTAAATATAGATATGAATTGAATGCGCTCATGGACTTGTTTAGCAAGGTTATTGAATGTTTAATTATCCAAGCCATGAGGTGAACAAGATCTTTTGGCAGGACTTTGTTGGGGGATATAAAGACGTATTTACGTCTTGAGAAGGGACGACAGTGCTACAGCTCGAGCGGACGCTTTCGGGTGTGAACAGCGCATGGGGGAAGAGGACTCCTGATCGTTGGAGACGGATTCTTTCCGCTCTACTCGCCATCGCTATCGTGTTCGGTGGAGCATATAGCTCGACTGCAATGGCATTTGAGCCAGATATTTTCGACCCCGCTGTCGGTGAAGATGGCGAACCTCAGATCACCTCTACTGTGACCCATGGCCCAGCGTGGGATGTTCGAAACAATATGGAGGTCTCCCCTCAGCGCGAACCTCGATGGGGAGATAATTTCTTCTATACCTTCACCTGGAAGGTAAAGAATGTAAATTCTTCAGCATCATCTGCTCCAAGCACATTGAACCTGCGTATCAACCTCGATGATGCTGCCCATCTGACACGCGGAATTTCGAATGCGGATATCTCCCTTCCGCGAGGATGGACGGTTACATCCGTCCAGGGGAATGGAAAGGGATCGGGATTCGATATCGTGATCGATACCCATCCAGAGCGCCCCGGAAGTCCGAAAGAGGGGACGATCTCTATTAAGAAATTGGCGGTCATCAACGCGAAAAATGCTGCCGTTACCCTCGCTGAGGGAGCCAATGTCTGGGCGTCTACCCAAGCCGAGTTGAAAGAGAATATCTCCCTTGAATGGGCAGGACATGAGTCGTCTTTCACCCCTGATTCGGGATATTGCTCGGGTATCCACACCTATACCTGGAAGAATCGATCGGGAGCATGGCTTGCCGATCTGAAATTCGGCGACGCCAATGGACAAGGCAAAGTGGAACTCGATGCCGCTCCGTTGACTTCAGGAAGTGGACGCAACACCATTCAGGTGATCGACGCTCAAGGACGTGATATCACCGATCAGGTCTTGAAGCGCACTCTGTGGAAAGGAAACGATCCTTCGGCGTCCTATCAGCCCAACCCCTATGCGGCTCAATATCCTGCTTTGCGCTGGCTGCAGTCATTGAACTGGTACGTCGATCCGTCCACCTATACAGGTGATACGTGGCTTCCCGCTGGATCGACCGTTACCGTCCGTAAAGGTGTGAGCTATAAGAACTGTATTGTCGGTATCGCCACAGATTGGGATCGTGAGCGTCCTGTTGAAGCTCTTCTCGAAATCGTCCGCCCGATCCTTCCGGTGAAAGATAACGCTGTCGATGTTTTCACCATGCCAGGAGAACCTCAAGGTTCAGGTCCGTGGTGTGAAAACAGCATGTATTACAACGAAAACTATATCGGTCACGACTTTGGAAGTATCACTCTTGACACCGCCACGATCGGTACCGATAATCCGACGATGCGTGTCGATGTCATGGATCAGGCAAAGACTCCCTATGGAAATGGTCCAAGCAGTCGTACCATGAAGGCTTTATATAAATCGGTGGCGGTCAGCCCTGATTTTCCCAATATCTTATTCTTCATGGCGCGTTCCGAGAAGGTGAACGCTGGTTATTTCAACGGTTTGGTTGCCTATGACATGAAAACCAAACAGGTGGTGGGAATTGCTCCCATGACGGGTGGTCCATTGATCCACAGGGAAAAACTCCTCGGTCTCGGTTTTGATCGTCACAATGTCTTATGGGCGATCGAAGAAGAACGCAACGGTAAGGGATTGATCAGTGGAAAAGGACGTGCATGGTATATCGACCTGTCGGGCTTGAACTCTGATCTTTCCAACGCCACATCTGGAAATTTCAGATGGGTGAAAGCTCACAGTATTGATACGGGTATAAATAACGATGCTCCCTATGACATCGCTTTCGATTTCAACGACGATGCCTATCTGGTGACAGGTAGTGGCCGCGGTTTAGTCGATTCTCAAGGAAAACTCATCCGTTTTGAAGCGGACGAGTGGAAACGCGAGGCGGCGAAAGGGCAAAACGGAGCCCTCGATTTAGGATCTACTCGTCAGAAAGATTGGCATCCGTCGGTCTATGAAGGCACTGTCGGCAATGCTGCACGCGATTATGAAAAGATCGTCGCTGTTTTCCGTATGGGCAAGGGACGTGAATATCGCGGTTTAGCCTTCGGCCCTGACGGTGCTCTCTATGCCGGTAAACCGAATGACAATATGTGGCGCGTCGATCTCATTGACAAGACGACGGGAGAATTGCTACCTGAGAATCAGCGTGTTCTTACTGAAGTGACGGTCTCTGCACGCACCAAGGCTGTCAGCGCCTATACAGGTAATGTCTTCCCAGCAGTCGATATGTCGGGTTGTAATTTCGGTCAACAGCGCCAATCGTCCGATCCGAAATTCCAACTTCAAAAATCGGTCGTCGATCCGCTGACAGGCGAGGTGATCGAGCCCGGTAAGGCATCGAAGAATCCTGTGGCGTTGAGCGATACGAATATGGCGACAATCGATTATCTCGTCTCGGTGAAAAATGTCGGTGCGAAAGCTGGAACTCCTGCCCAGATCAGCGACAGTGTTCAGATCCCTCAAGGATTTGAGCTGGTCGATGTGAGCGTAGATGGACAGAGCAGAGAGAAAAAAATCCACCTTCACCATTGATGCGGGTGAATTGGCCCCCAATGAGATAGAGGTTCATCGGGTACGAATCCGTGTCCTTGCCCGTCAGCCAGAAACGGTGGATTGGTCTCAAGCCTCAACCTGCGGGGAGATGAAGGGTAGCTACGGTGGAGGATTCCTCAATACGGTCACGATGGAGGGGGATTCCGATGGGCCGGAAAATAACTATGGATGTGCTCCTACCACGACTCGTGACCTGGCTCATCTGGCATTGATTAAGGTCATCCAAGACGAGAATGGGAATCCCGTTTCTGCAGTATCGTCCAAGGCGACAGATGCCTCCTCCTTCCTGCTTCATGCTGATCGTATCGGTGGAGGTCAGGCTTTGATGGGCGCTTCGTTGCGAAGCGGAGAAAAAGGTGTGGACAGCAATGTCATCACCGGACGCTATCACCTCTATGAGGTGGCGAATGACCAGATCGCCTATCGCTATCTTTTCAATGCTCAATGGTCATGTATCGACGAGAATAGTCGCTCTACTACTGTCGCGGTGGAACAAGGCGATATTGTCGAGGTGAAGAGCGGTCAGTCGGTGACGTGTACGATCACCAATAGGCCGATTAAGAAAATACATGTCAAGAAAGTCGCTGCCGATCCGAGTCGAGATAATCCCCATATCGGCAAGAAGGTTAAGCCCGATTCCGACGGAACGCTGACGATGCGTTATGTCATCGAATTGACCAACGATTCATCGGTATTGATCGATAATTCTGGTCCTATCTATGACAATTTCACCATCCCTCGTGGTCTGGTATGGAACGATGCTGCCCGCGATCCACGCGCCAAGGTGACCTTTGACGCCAATGGAACTCAGGCGAGCACCTTACGCGATAACACGGTGATCTACATGTCGAAAAACAATCTGTTATCGCAATTGGGTGGCATTGTCACGAGGGGGGTTAAGAATTTCAATCCGGGAGATACGGTGCGTTTTCTTGTCGAGATCCCTCTCAGGGTTGATACCTCACCTATTGGTTCATCAGCACAGACGACATTCGATGCAATGAAAGATTCCCTGAAGGAATGTGAAACCAAGACTTCAGGGCAAGGAAATCCCTATACGACAACGAATAAAGGGGTTCCGAATGTAACGCGGATTACAGGCGAAGATATGACCTATAGCGATATCGCAGCTGAGGACAACATCGCATGTATCCCGGTTGTTCCACCGGAACAGCCGTTCTATGAGATGCCTCCCATTCCGCTGACAGGCGGAGGGATAGCCAAAGATCTGATCGTCATGACAGGTATTGGTCTGCTCACGGCGGGTTTTGCTGGTGGCATCTATCAAAGACGCCGTCAACAGATGGCAATGCGCTGATAGCGCTCCACACAATTTCATAACGATACATCTTTCAGATGTGCCCAACTGCGGGCCAGCCAGGCTCGTTGAATCACTATCAACAGAAAGGATGACATGAAGCTCACTAAGCATTCATGGCGTCAAGCACTTGTGGGGGCATGTGCTGTCTCGCTTTCAGCGAGCATGGCATTTACTCTTCCCGCACAGGCTGAGACTTCTCCGGCCGATGGGCCGAATTATGGCGATATCGTCGCTGCTAAACAGGGATCGATCACGCTCTACAAGCATCTCTATCAGACCGCTTCTCCTGAGAGGAGTGGTACGGTTGCCGATCAGGCAGATGCTCTTAACGGCGTTTCTGAAGGCGTGAAAGATGTCGTCTTCAAGGCGTTCAAATTCCAAAATGTTGCTCTTACTGGCGCAGGCGCAAATGACAATTGGAAGAAACTCTCCCAGTTGACCAATGAGACTTTGAAGGGTGCTTGCGCCGGCGTTACGGAAAGTGAAGGAAATCCCACTCTCGACAGTTTCACCTTCGAACAAGGTGTCGCTTTCCCGGCGACCAATCCTGAGGGTAAGACCACATTGGCCTCTCTCGCTCTTGGTGCCTATCTCATCTGTGAGGTAAAAGCTCCTGAGGATATCGTCTCGAAGGCAGATCCCTTCATGGTGACCATTCCCTATCCCGGTGAGGTGAATGGGGCGAAGCAGTGGGTCTACGATGTCACTGCCTATCCGAAGAACTCTCGTTCCACACTGACCAAGACTATCGAGCAACAAAAGGCGCATGGTTTCGGTATGGGCTCTGAAGTTCACTTCCCGATCACTGCGAGCGTTCCTTCTATCCCTGCCGATAATGAATTCGATTATTTCATTATCAAAGATCCGATGGACGATCGTTTTGGTGCCGATTCTCTCGACGTCGCCTCTGTGAAACTCGACAATGTTGAGATGACGAAGGGTGATGATTACACCGTTAACGTCGTCAAGACGGGTGAGAATCTCGGTGGTGATGCTGGCAATGCGGATCACAATACCGTCTTTGTCTCCCTTACTCAGGCAGGTTTAAAGAAGTTGAAGGCTGCCGCTGGTAAGGAATTGGTGGTCACGGTGAAAGGAACGATCACTTCGATCGGTAACGGTACCGTCCCGAACAAGGCATATCTCTATCAGAAATGGTCGCCTAATGGTGGAAAGACTCCTCCTCCGCCCACCACTCCTCCGACCCCTCCGGGCGAATTTCCCCCGCCTCCTGTAGAAACCCCCGAGGTGAAGGATTATTGGGGTAACGCTCGTATCCATAAATATGATGGAGATAAGACTGACGACCCCAAGGTTGGACTGCAGGGTGCTCAATTCCAGGTATTTGAGGCGAAAGATCCTTATCCTGTGAATGGAACTTGTTCTACCGAGAAGGCAGAGGGCGCTCAAGCCATTCGCGTCAACGGTGAAGATACCTTCACCTCCGATGCTTCCGGTGTGGTCAATATCGCTGGTCTTTTCGTCTCTGACGATCAAAACAATCCCGGTAAGGATTCCACATTCCGTTGCTACGTCCTTCAAGAGATCGTTGCTCCAGACGGTTATGTTCTGCCGACAGGTGATAGGGCTTTGACTGCTTTGAAGATCACCACTGGTGAAACCGCCGAGCGAACCTATGACGCTGAGGTTGCGAACAATAAGCCGATCATTCCCGGTCTGCCTCTCACAGGTGCCTCCGGACAGATCATCTTGACGATCAGCGGCATTGTCTTGCTCGCTCTTGCCGGTGCAGGATTCTTCCTCTATCGCCGCAACCGTTACGCCCAGGCGTAAAGAAAAATCTGACCCCCCCCACAAGCGGTGGCAAGCCTGAGGTTTGCCACCGCTGCTTTCTTCGTGAGAAAGAGGAACGGTGAAGAAAAAATATCGTCCAGAGCCTCTAAGCCCGTCTGTTCATGACGGCGATCTGGTGAAAGCTCGTCGCGGACGAGTAGGGTGGCGTTTCTCATGGGGAGCTTTTATCGTCGCTTTTCTCATGGTTGCGGGCATGACTACATTGCTCTATCCCACAGCTGCCGCGTGGATCAATCAATACAATCAATCGAAGCTGATCTCTGGATATGAAGACGAGGTTAATAATGGTGAACCTCCAGCAGGAGACCAGATAGCCTTGGCTCACGACTATAACAATGCCTTGCAATTCGGGGCGACGGTCGAAGCGAATCACCGTCTGCCAACAGGTTTTGGTTATAACTACGGTGAATTGGATTACAGCAAAATCCTTTTAGCGAATCCTTCTGGCATGATGGCGCGGTTGAATATTCCCTCAATCGATCTGGATTTGCCGATTTATCACGGTACCGACGATGTGACTCTTCTGCGCGGTCTAGGACATCTTGAGGGAACCTCCTTGCCGGTTGGAGGTGAAAATACCCATTCGGTCATCACAGGTCATCGTGGCTTAGCGAATATGACCATGTTTACCAATCTGGACAAGGTGGTTGAAGGAGATATTTTCTATATCGAAGTCTTTGGGCAATTGCTCACCTATCAGGTGAGAGAGACGAAAGTGGTGGAGCCTGAGCAAACCGAATCCTTGCGCTCGCAACCGGGTAAGGATTTGGTGACTTTGATTACTTGCACTCCTCTCGGTATCAATACACACCGTATTTTGGTCACTGGTGAACGTATCCCTACTCCGCAAAATCCTCAGATACAGCCAGACCCTGAAGTGCCGCGTTTCCCTTATTGGATAGTGATCTATCTGGTGGGATGGTGTGTAGCGATTATCTTTATCGTTAGAAGTGGATATCCACCGTCTGCGTCAAGGAAAGTTCGTCATAAACCTGATCTTAAAGATGGTGAAAGCTCAACTGTAGAGGAGTAGAGTTACTCTCAGGCATTGCGCCAGAACCGATTACGCTTTTTAACAAAGTAAACGGTGCAATGTTATCAATGGTTAATTGGTGTATATAGGTGTCTCAATGAGTGATCTAGATCAGGTGGTAGATGTGGACAATCCCTCCGAGCATAGCGACGATATGGCACCTGAATCCTGTGATGAGATGAAGCCCACACGATCGAAGAAATTTATTCTGATCCTCTCGATTGCGCTCGCTTTCTCCCTAGTCGCTGTCGCCGGCGGATGCGCATGGATGTGGCGTCATCATTGGCGCAAGGTTCAGCTCACCGTCAATGGGCAAACCGTCACCCAACGTGTCGATACCACAGCGGTTGCCATGTTGGAGGCGAATGGCAACTTCAATGCCCATCCTGGGAATTATGTGGACGTGGAAGGTGTCACTTTGCGGGAGGGCGAAGGTGAGCCGATTGCCGTCACGGTCAATGGCGATGTCCTATCTCAGGATCAGAAGAAGACGATGCGTATCCCCGAAGGGGCGCAGGTTAGCGTTGAATCGGGTCGCGATATCGTTGAAGATCATGAGGTGACCACAGAGCCGATAGCTCATGGGGCACAGATCACCTTCGGCGGTGCTATCCAGATGAGATCTTCTCTCGGTAAAGATGGAGTGAAAGAGTTTTGGGCAGGTAAGCAATCCGCTAAGAGAGTTGAACATGGGGTAACTGAAGAGGCGTCCGATTTGGTCGTCGTCCCGCTTTCTCCAAAACCTGAAGGTAAAAAGGTGATCGCGATGACCTTCGACGACGGTCCTAGCCAGTTCACTCCTACCTATCTCGATATCCTCAAAGCGCGCGGTATTAAAGCCACGTTCTTCATGGTGGGGCAGAATGTTAAAGCCAGTCCTGAGATCGCTCAAAGGGTGGTGGCTGAAGGTCATCAGATCGCTGGGCATACATATAACCACCCTGATCTGTCCAATACTAAGGTTGAGGACGCGCGTCAGAATATCGCGGACGGTTTCGCAGCGATCAAAGAGGTTACGGGACGCGATGTCGATACTTTACGCGCTCCCTATGGGGCGTTCTATGAGCAGCAGTGGAAAGACCTGGGTGATCTGATCTCAAAGAATGTCTTGTGGGATATCGACACCCTTGATTGGAAACGTCCAGGGGCGGCTGCGATTAAAAACGCCGTCTTATCCAATGCTCATAATGGGGCTATCGTCTTGATGCATGACGGCGGTGGTGAGCGCAGTCAAGATATTGAGGCCTTGCCTGGCATTTTGGACGAGTTAAAAGCTCAAGGTTATGAATTCGTCACGGTTGACGAACTCATCGAGATGAGCAAGTGAGAAAAATATTCAAATCTGCATCGAAGTGCTAGCGTGATGGCGAAGACCGCTGTCAGACTCTGGTCTCAGCGGTCTTTATCGAGTCATCGTGGATAGAGGCATTGTGATGGGGTTGAGAGATAAGACTGGCTTTACGTCCGCACAGATGGCGGCTTTCTTAACAGTCGTCTTTTCTGGACAGATCATCTACTCGGCTTTTGAATCGTTCAAAATTCCCTTTTATCAGCAGCTCACCGACTATTACGGATTGAGCGATACTGAATTCGGCATCTTATTCATGATGTTGGGAACGGCTGTCTTTTTCTATATTCCCGCTGGATGGGTGAATAATCGCTTCCATGTCCGCGATATCCTCACGTGGGGCTTGCTCTATCGTCTGGTGACGTCTTTGGTCATGATCTTGATGCGTCCACCTTTTCCAGTGATGGTGGCGATCACATTCACGTGGGGTGTGCTCGATGCGATCTTTTGGCCAGCGGTGGTGAAAGGTGTTGTTCTTTTCAGTCCTCAAGGATCGAAAAGTACGGGTCTGGGGGCGTTGACAGCGTTACGAGCTGGTGGAGAAGCCCTGCTCAACGGTATTTTGCTTGCCTTGATAAGCCTCATCGGCGCTGCCGCTTTGGTCTTTAAGATCGGCATGATCGTCTATGCCTGTTTGACGATTCCTTTGGTGATTTTGATCCGTTGCTGTGTTCCGCGTGATCCGTCCGACAGGAAGGTGAAGGAGGATGCGAGCGGTCCAGCGTCCAATAAAGAGGCTTTACAAGGTTTGATTCAGACATTGAAATATCCCAAAATCTGGTTAGCTGGAATCGCTGGTTTGAGCGTCTATTGGGTCTATACCGTCTTGGTCTATACCACTCCGTTCATGACGCGCGTCTACGGTATGGATGTGGCTCTCGCTGGAATCTTGGCAACAGTCAATGCGGTTGTTTTCGGTTTGACAGGTGGTTTTGCTGGAGGTGTGATCGCCGATAGGGTCTTTAAATCATCGGCTTTCACTTTGGGGTTGACGATGGTTTTATCGGCGGGTGCTCTTTTCGCTCTCACGATCGTTCCTAGGGGGAAAGATCACACCGTCATGGTGGTCGCTGTCTTGTGT
>JAEZYG010000021.1 GCA_023419175.1 Actinomycetes bacterium | reverse complement strand
TAGCCAAAAAGATCCCTTATCGAGAATCATCAAGCTGTCTTTTCTGAAAAAGATCGGCGTCATCTCGGAATTTTCTTTCTGATCACGCAAGACGCCATATGAATCGTAACGATCAGACAGGGCGGCGTTGAGATCGTCATAGACCGCTGATGTCACCTCTTGGAATCCGATGATATGGGGCTCAGTCTTCTCGATGATGTCAATAACCCCTTCTTTACGCTCTTGCCAGGGGTGGTCGTCTGTCGATTTTTCATGACGGATATTGAAAGTCATGACTTTCATAGCAGGCGTAGAGACATTCGCAGAGCATCCTGCCATAAGAGATACCCAGGCTATGACAAAGGGAATTATTTTCCTCATGACACACTCTCGCTCTCTGCCGGTACACCACGGCTAGTGGATATGACCTCATTAAAGCAAAAATGAACGCGCGTTCATAATTAATTTTCTGATCTCCTAGCCCCTATAGACGAATCGCGCCTGTCAGCCTTAGCTCACACCTGTCTTCGCGATAGTCTCAAAGAATGAGCCCACGACAGACTTCCCAACGCACCTCCACCCGCCGAGCGAAGATCTGGGCCTATTCGGTAGGTCAATTCCGTGGCGGGATCAACCGCGTCAAGGGAGCCGCCATTCCCAGCTTTCAAGCAGCCATATGCGCCACGATCGCATGGGGATTCTGTCGTCTTATCATGCCCGCAGAGCCCAATCCCATCTTCGCCCCTATCGCCACGCTGATCTGTATGGGGTTTAGTCGCAACCGTCAACCCCAAAAGGTCATCGAGATCGGATTAGGCGCCACCACCGGGGTGATCTTCGGAGGCCTAGTCGGCCATTTCTTCGGTTTCGGTTGGATTCAGCTGCTCCTCCTCTTGGTGACGACGACCTTGGTGGGACGGTTCATTCACCGCAGCGATTTCGTCGCCTTCCAGACCGCTATCAACGCGATTGTCGTCGCTTCGATGGTTCTGGTCAGTCCTGAAAGCGGCGACGTGATGAATCCCTTCTACCGAGGTACAAATGCCCTCATCGGAGCTGGAGTTGCCTTGATCGCAACGATCCTCATTCCTAGCAATGTGGTCTCTCGTCCACGACGTTATACCGCCTTTATCGCAGAGGAACTCTCTCGTATCATTCGCCAACTCTCCATCGCCTTGGACAAGGGAAATGGCACAGATATCGCCCAATTGGCTGGACGTCTCAAAGCCGCCCGCGAATTGATGAACGATGCTCAGGTAGCACTCTCGTCCGCTCAAGAGACAGCGGCAATCTCGCCGAGTTCGCGTTCTTCTCTACCGATCTTGGCTGAACTGGACAGATTGATAACCCTCGAGGAACGCATTCACATCACCACCAGCCTGCTTCAGCGTCAATCTCGCAATATGGTGACCGAGGTCGGCTCTATGCCGGAATTATCCAAGTTGACCTGGCAGACCGCCGATCTTTTAGAGGAGATCTCCGATGGTATCGCTGCTTGGAAACGTCCTATAGAGGCTCGTGATAAAGCTATCTTCTTGGCGTCGCACTTGAGTCCAGAACAGTTTGTCGATCATAACGATTGGCGTTCGTCGGCTCTCATCACTTTGATGCGATCCATCGTGGTCGATCTTCTTCAATGCACTGGACTATCCCATGCCCAAGCGCGTGCCGTCTTGGCAGATACAGGAGATTACGACCCGCACAAGGCGGATTTGGACACTGAAGCCGATCTTCCTTCCGCTTTATGGGGTACCGAGCGTTTCTTGTCCGTAGACGATAGCTCGGCTGAGGAAAAATAGTCAGCCCTCGTGCTGTTCTCCCTGACTGGGTTGGTCGCCTTCCTCTCCCGTCTGCTCTGCGCTCTTTTCGGCTTCAGCGCTGGGCGATGCGGACGTAGCGGGCAAACATATCTCGCCAGCAGGAACGTCGATGGTGGTGGGGGCATCGTGTTTGAAACCAGCGAAATTATCCCCTACTAAAATATCGATACTGCCGTCAATACGTCCGTCACCTTTGAGCGTTGACTCGGGGAAGAAAGCGGCGACAAGAGCCACAGCTGGATCAACCTCAGTCGATCCCACAATGGTCGTCCCTGTGACATTCTCATTAGTATTGGCAGCCCCAGCGACATTAAACCCCTTCATATCAAGCTGTTTCGCTATCTGGCTTGCCCGTCCAGAAACGGTCCCTCCATTGAAGACCTTGACCTTCACCTGGGAAGCGTTCAATTCGGTTGCAGCTTGCATGACACACGGTTGAGGAGCGGCTATACGGGGCGGACGGGTCAACTCCCGATATCCCCACACCAGCCCGTATCCGAGGATCGCGAGAAGACAGATCAACGTGACAGGTGTTGCGATCTTGCGCCACATCGTGCCCATTCTCACTCCTTATCGCTCAACTCATGTCGGCTACCATACTGCCTTTGAGATTAGTGGCTTGCAGTTCTAAGAGCCAACAGCACAGCCGATAAGTCCGGCGAGAAAAAGAATAATGACGATCTACGAGCATTACCATATGGCTATGGTCGAGATAGCGAATGATCACATTGAAAAGATCCGTCAGGGATATATCTTCGATTCTGAGACGATCGATATAGGCGTTGCCGATATGGGTGGCGAAGCTGTGAAAGATGCCCGTATCTGCCTCCCTGTGTCCATGTTGACCCGCCACGGATTGATCTGCGGAGCGACAGGGACAGGCAAGACGATCACCTTGCAACTTCTCGCCGAACAGATCGCCGCCCATGGCATCCCGGTATTCGCCACCGATATCAAAGGCGATCTATCTGGACTGAGTAAAGCGGGTGTAGCGAGTGATAAATTAGCTGCTCGCACACAGAGCAACGGACAGACGTGGACACCTGAAGCGGCAAGTGTGGAATTCTTTTCTTTGTCCGATCAATCCCCTGGGATCCCCATTCGCGCCCATCTGCACCGTTTCGGCCCTCTCCTCCTGGCGAGAGTCCTAGGACTCAACACCACTCAGGAATCCTGTCTCGTCCTCATCTTCTCCTATGCGGAAAAACTCTCCAAACCCTTCGTCACCTTAGACGATCTCGCATCGTGTTTGTCCTATCTGAGCAGCGATGAAGGACGCGACGACCTAAAATCTATCGGAGGAATCTCCACATCTTCTCTGGGCGTTATCATTCGTTCTTTGGCAACCCTACAATCCTATGGGGCGGATCGTTTCTTTGGAGAGCCTTCTTTCGATGTCAACGATCTTTTCCGCACCGATCCCAACGGACGTGGAATCATCTCGATGCTGGAATTGCCCTCGATGTTGGACTCCCCGACTTTACTTTCCACCTTCGTCATGTGGACGCTCAACGAGCTGTTCTCCACCCTGCCAGAAATTGGAGATAACGGTGTCCCTCGGCTGGTCTTTTTCTTCGATGAAGCCCATCTGCTTTTCGATAAGGCCTCACCGGCTTTCTTGGATGAGGTGATCCGCACGGTACGCCTGATCCGGTCCAAAGGAGTTGGTATCTTCTTCGTCACTCAAACGGCTTCTGATATCCCCGCTGAGGTGCTTGCCCAATTGGGAAGCCGTATCCAACACCAGATGCGCGCCCATACTCCGGCAGATGCCAAGGCGCTCAAGGCGACAGTGAGCACATTTCCGCGTTGTGACTATGACTTAGAAGAGGTGCTGACCTCGTTGGGGATCGGAGAGGCGATCGTGACCGTCCTCAATCCCGATGGAGTTCCTACACCTGTAGCATGGACGAGAATTTTTGCCCCCTGCTCACAAATGGGGGCGGTATCCGGTGAAGAGATTGAGCAGATCGTTCGCCGTTCCCCTCTCGCATCGCGTTATGAATCGCGTCGGGGCGGCAAACCGTTAACCTACGGGATTACGGAGAGCGCGCATAGCGATTCCGATGATGGACACCACTTTCATCGAGCTCAACGCAATGAGCCCTCTCACGCTAAAGTGAGCTCGTCTCATTCGGCACGACGTAGCTCTCGTGAAGAAAAATCCTTGATCTCTCGCGTTATCGGATCATCGGCATTCAAGCAATTTGCCCGTTCTGCTGGACGAGAGCTCGTCCGCTCCCTCTTCCCAAGGTCAAAACGACGTCGCTGACTAGGCGTCTGTCTCACGATGAGATGAGGCGCTCGAGGGAAGATCGCTCGAAACACTCGGAGTCGGCTCGTGGACAGTCGGTTCCGCAGACGATTCCGATAGGACATTCTCATCATCGTCTGCACTGGTCTGGTCTATATAAGGGATAACTTCATTCCAGGTCTGCTCAGCATAGGAATCGTTGATCTGCACAGGGCTATGGGTACTCAACTCTTCCCTGGACGGCATAGCGGTGGCGGTATGGGTCATCGTCACCGTAGGTGCTGCTGTAGGTGTATCGGGACGTGACCATGTCCATGCCAGAGCTGCGATCAATACGATGGTCAAGATCGCAAAGATGATCCGTTCAATCAGCCGAGATTTCGATAGTTGTCGGGATCGAGTCGATATGGACGATGGTTCTACAGAATCCATGACACGGGTCTGCGATGCCGTCTGTGCGTAGGGATCGACCTCCCAATAGGGCTTTCTGGACGGATCTTCACAGATTTTCATGAGTTCTTCAGCAACCTCAGCCGCGTCTGGACGCATTGAGGGATCTTTCGCCATCATGGCTCCGATAAAGATATCGAGAGCTAGAGGGATGTCTTCGCTCAATTCCCGCAAGGGCTTCGGAGTATCGAAGGCTTGACTATGGGCTACAGCCACCGATGAATCGGCGACGAAAGGAGGTCTACCCGTCAACAGATAATAGGCGACGCACCCTAGGGAATAGATATCTGCCGATGCGAATACCTGCTGTCCCTTCGCCTGCTCAGGAGACATATAGGCGGCTGTCCCGATAGCTGTTGCTGGACGGGTGAGCTGTGAAGCCGATTCGTCAACGATGCGCGCGATACCAAAATCGACCAAGACGGGATATCCCTGTTCAGGGTGAGCGTATAGATCGATATCTGGCGCGTTCAACACGATATTCGCCGGTTTCACATCGCGGTGCGTAATCCCTCGCAGATGGGCGGCATGTAACCCTCTCGCCACCTTAGCCAGAAGGGGAAGAGCTACCGAATAGTGCAAAGGCCCTGAGCTTTCAACCAATTGGACGAGATTGGGACCGCTGAGTAAATCCATGACCAGCCAACCGTATTCGTCGTCTACGGCAGCATCGTAGATCTGGACGATACCCCGATCATGAATACCGGCGATCGCGATTCCTTCTCTGCGGAAACGTTCGCCCATCTGAGGGTCTTTCGCCCCTTCTAATTGGACGATCTTGATCGCCACTCTGCGTTGGAGGAAAGTATCCCATCCGCTCCATACCGAACCCGTTGCTCCGCGACCAACCTGCTCGTCTAGGCGATAACGGCCAGCTATGATCTGTTCGCTCATCTGTGCTCAGCCTCGATAATTCGGCGCACAACAGCGACACACCAGCGGCGAGTCAGCCATATCTGCGTACCGGGTTCAAATCGGATCTTCATCACATCTAAGCCTAGCGTCTGGCATGAGAAGAAGGAGTGTAGGTGATAACAAGGTTGCCAGTTAAAAACTGTCTGCTTTTAGCTGTCTATAGACTGTGGCTGAACGTCTCTCACGCGAAGGATCACCGTCCATGATGAAGATTGGGCTTACGAAGATGGATCGCGACATTCTCCATCTCGCCCTTCCCGCCCTCGGGGCTCTTTTAATCTCTCCAGCTCTCATGTTGAGCGATTCGGCGATCATCGGACATTGGTCTACCGATTCCTTGGCGGGGCTAGCCCTGGCTCAGACGATCATTCAAACCATCGTCGGTCTGTGTATCTTTCTCGCCTATTCCACCACTGCCGCCGTTTCGCGAGCCATCGGTAGCGGACAGCGCAGATCGGCTTTGCAATCTGGTGTGGACGCCATATGGCTCGGCGCAGTTTTGGGTCTGATTGCCTCTCTTATCACCTGGTTTCTCTCCGATTGGCTCATCTCGTGCTACCACACTCAGGGGATGGTCGCCTCTGAAGCTGTCAGCTATCTAAGGATCGTCAGCCTCGGATTGCCTGCAATCTTGGTCGTCCAGGCGGCTACTGGAATCCTGCGAGGATTCCACGACACGCTCACTCCGATGATCGTCGCCATCGGTGGAGCGATCGTCAACGTTCCCCTCTCGATTGGTCTCGTTCACCTTGCCGGGTGGGGAGCGGCTGGTGCCGCATTTGGAACCATCGTATGTGAATTCGGGATGATGATCGCTTTGACAGCAGTGGTCACCCGTCAATGCGTACAAGAAAATGTCTCATTACGTCCACGAGCAGACGGAATGCTGAGCGCTTGGAAATCAGGGCTTCCCTTGCTGGTGCGAACGATATCGCTGCGTATCTGCCTTATCGCCCTATCAGCCGCCATCTTACGTATCGGAACAACACAGTTAGCCGCACATCAGATCGTGTGGAATCTGTGGAATTTGCTCGCCAACGCTCTCGACGCTCTGGCCATCGCCGCCCAAGCGATGATCGGGACTTTACTCGGGGCGCAGGATCGAAAACAGGTGACACAGGTCAGCAAACGAATTCTCATCTGGGGTGTTATTGGCGGAACAGGTGGCGCTTTGATCCTCCTGATCTCCTCCTTTATCGTCCCCTCTCTTTTCTCCCCTGATCCAGCAGTTCAAGCGGCGATCAGCACAGTTCTCATCATCGTCGTAATCGGACAGCCCCTATCCGGTTTCGCTTTCGTCGCTGACGGAATCCTCATGGGAGCTGATGACGGTATCTATCTGGCAAAACTCATGGCGGTGACCATGATCGTTTTCCTGCCGGTTCTATGGCTGACTGTCCGCTATTCACCGGGAGCTAATTGGGCGCTCATGGCCGTCTGGGTGGTCTGGTCAGCGTGGTTCATGGGTGTGCGTTCCTGTGGACTTTGGTTGAGGATTCGCACAGATCGTTGGATGAGATGATCTAAAAATTGTGAAGGGCTCCTCAAGGAGCCCTTGTAGATCGGTATGCCCTAGCACTTGACAGCCTTACCATTCGTAAGATCCGACCGACCATGGCGGTGACGGAGGGATTTGAACCCTCGGTGGGTTGCCCCACACCCGCTTTCGAGGCGGGCTCTTTCGGCCGCTCAGACACGTCACCGCCGTTCAG
>JAEZYG010000028.1 GCA_023419175.1 Actinomycetes bacterium | reverse complement strand
TCCATATGGTGAGGGGATTGCTCATAGCATCCAACATCATGGCAAAGAGATGAGCTATAACAATTATGTGGACGCCGATGCCGCCTATCGAGCCGTCTACGATTTTGATGAGCCGACCGTGGCGATTATCAAACATGCCAATCCCTGCGGAATCGCCAGTGCTACGACGATCGCCGAGGCATATCGAAAAGCCTAAGAGTGCGATCCAGTCTCGGCTTTCGGTTCGGTTGTGGCTCTCAATCGTCTTCTCGATGAGAAGACGGCGACTCAATTAGCAGATATTTTCATCGAAGTGGTCTTAGCTCCTGAATACGATCCTCAAGCCCTCAAGATGCTGACGGCAAAGAAAAATATTCGTATTCTCACCGTTGCGCCGCGACCTTCGCTACGGAGATGGTCGACTCATATCAGTGGGGGATTGCTCGTCCAAGATCTCGACAGACTCAACGCTTTCGGTGACGATCCGTCCACGTGGACATTGGTCAGTGGGAAAGCCGCCGACTCTGCTCTCATGAACGATCTTGTCTTCGCATGGAGAGCCTGCCGTTCGGTGAAATCGAATGCGATTCTTTTAGCGAAAGATCGTTCTTCTGTCGGTATCGGAATGGGGCAGGTTAATCGGGTGGATTCCTGCGAGCTTGCGATCAAGAGAGCGGGTAAACGAGCTCAAGGAGCGGTGGCGGCCTCCGATGCTTTCTTCCCCTTTAATGATGGTCCGTCTGCGTTGATTGAAGCGGGTATCAAAGCCATCGTCCAACCGGGTGGATCTATACGCGATGAGGAGACCATCGCGTTATGCCGCGATCATGACATCACCATGTATTTCACAAAGACTCGCCATTTTTGGCACTGAGGAGCTTAGATGAATGCCTCCATTCTCGACGGTAAGAAGGTAGCGGCTGAGGTCAAAAAACAGCTGCGGATCCGAGTGGACGCTTTGAAGAAAGCCGGAATTACCCCAGGTTTGGCAACGATCTTGGTGGGATCCGATCCAGCTAGCCAGATCTATGTCAATGGAAAACATCGCGATTGCGAACAGGTCGGTATTGCATCAATCCGCAAGGAATTACCCGATAATGCTTCGAGTGCTCAACTGCATGAGACGATCTGCGAACTCAACGAAGATCCATCATGTACGGGCTATATCGTCCAGCTCCCCCTACCGAGACATCTGGATGAACACGCCGCTTTGGCCCTGATCGACCCCGCAAAAGATGCTGATGGCCTTGCTCCTTCCAGCCTGGGACGTCTGGTTCTAGGAGCGCGTGGACCTTTGCCCTGTACGCCACGAGGCATCATCGAACTGATGCGTACCTACCATCTCGATTTGAACGGAGCGAAGGTCTGCGTCATCGGACGAGGTACGACTGTTGGACGCCCCTTAGGGCTCATGTTGAATGGACGTGATGTCAATGCGACGGTCACCCTATGTCATACCGGGACGAAGGATCTTGCCGACCATTGCCGTCATAGCGATGTCGTGATCGCCGCCGCCGGTGTTCCTCACATGGTCACCGCGTCGATGATCGCAGATCGCGCAGTTCTTATCGATGTCGGTGTGACAAGACGTGATGGTAAACCTGTAGGAGATCTGGCACCTGACGTCTATACGAAGGCGTCATGGGTGACTCCAAATCCCGGCGGGGTAGGTCCGATGACCAGAGCGATGCTCTTGGCAAATATCGTCGATGCCGCTGAAGGACAACTCAATGACTGATCCACTCATTGAGGACAATCGTAAGTCCTCACCCGACGGTAATCGGACTGAGATAGAAGGTCATGAGGTTTACGATGCCGCTGAGAAGGCTCCCTTCATCCCGATGGCAGATAGGGGATTGAATTGGTGGCCGTTGGCGATCGTTCTCTTCGTATTCTGTCTGGGAATCGCTTTGGTTGTGGCTCGTCATTGGCGACGCGGATCGATGGTGATGGGGGGATCGCTCATCATCGGTTCGGTATTGCGTACGATCCTTCCAGACGAAGTCGCTGGCCTATTGGTCGTCAGATCCCGTATCGTCGATGTCGCTCTCTTGAGTGGGATGGGATGTGCGATGATCGTGCTCGGTTTGATCGTTCCAGGCGTCTATCGTTGATCCTTTTCCTCACCGGTAGCGATGGGATGATCTCTGGAGGCGATCCATCCTGACCAACTCGGTGGATAGAGAGCAGCATCGATATCGATAGAGGCCAAAGCTGCAATGGTATGACATGCCGTCACTCCTGATCCGCAGTAGACGGCGATATCGCTCGATTGATCGATTCCCATATCGGAAAAATAGCGAGATAATTCGGACGATGGACGGAAGAAACGCATATCGCTTTCGTCCAGATTTTTATCGGTAGGGGAATTGATCGCCCCTGGGATATGCCCAGCGTGGCTATCGACAGGTTCCTCTTGACCGAGATAGCGCTGATGAGCTCTGGCGTCGAGCAAGATAGCGTTCTTGGCGTGAGCGAGTACCTGGGAGGTATCGATGGTCGGCATGGAATGGGGGCGGATGATGAAATCAGATCGTTCAACCACATCTGAAGCTCCTGTGGCGATCTCATAATCGTCAGACCAAGCTTCCCAACCACCGTTGAGAATGAGCACATTGTCGCATCCTGCCCAGCGCAACAACCACCAGGCACGAGCGGCAGCTAAACCATGGGAATCGTCATAGACGACGATGAAACTATCCCTGTCTATACCCCATGAACGGATCGACTCTTCCAAATCGTGAGCTGAGGGAAGTGGATGGCGTCCACTAAGAGGATCGGCTTGTCCGGTGAGATCTGTCTCCAAGTCCACATAGAGGGCGCCTGGGATATGTCCTGCGCAAAAATCGGCATATCCGTCGCGTTCCTGCAAAGACCAGCGCAGATCGAGTAGACGAAGATGGGGATTGTTGAGATTGTGAAGGGTGGAACAATCGATGAATACTTCAGACATGCTTCCTCCTTAGCAGATATGACAATCCTAGATCTTTTGATTGTCGTCCGATAGAAAAAAATACCCCGGCACTAAGCCGGGGTAATGGTCAGTTATTTGCGATTTTTCTTCGCTTTGGAATTTTTCTTCATGCGTTTGATGATCTGGACAAGTTCTGGAGCGATCGGAATCGGAATGGGCTTGTGATCCGATCTGTATTCCATACCTTTATATCCACGGTGTTGACGGGTCTTCGTCTCGGAAGCGTATTCGCTGACGGCGGTTTCGAATCCTTCTACCACCTGGGCAGAGACAGCATCTACGATGAGTCGGCGACGCAATTCTCGATCGCGCCGTTCATAGTAGCGGTGCTCACGCCGAGCGGAACGCCAGGTCGCCAAACACATACCGATCATGACGAAACTGAACGGGAAGGCAGCCAAGATAGCGAGCGATTGTAAAGCTGCCATACCGGTCTCAGCGGACGAGGAGCCCAACATGGCGGCTGTGACGATGCCAGTCATCGCCGCCAAGGTCAGGCGGACGTAGAGTTTCGGATTCGGGTCGCCATGGGAGGACAGCATCGCCATCACATAGGAACCGGAATCCGATGAGGTGATGAAGAAAATCGTCACCAAGATCATGGCGATTGCAGAAAGAATCGATCCACCTGGCAGAGGGGCGAAGGAATGGAATAAGACGGTATTGATATCGACTCCGTCAGGGCCGATCAGCTCAACACCTCCAAATGCCTGCTGGAAGAAACCGTTACCGCCCATGATTGCGAACCAGAAAAAGGTCACCAAAGTGGGGACGGCGATCACACCGGCGATGAATTCACGGATGGTGCGTCCACGTGAGATGCGGGCGATGAAGACGCCGACGAAGGGTGACCATGACATCCACCAACCCCAATAGTAGGTTGTCCAGTCGGTCAGCCAGGTCTCTCCAGCCATTCCTCTAAAGGGGAGGGTCTGGAAGGACATTTGGACGAAATTTGAAAGGTAAACGCCGATGGACTGAACGAATTCGTTCATGATGAAAACTGACGGCCCCAAGATGAGAACCAGGAGAGCTAGGATTGTAGCCAAGATGAGATTGGAATTCGACAAGAAACGAATACCTCCGTCTAGACCTGTGGCGACGGAGAGCGCGGCTAGGGAAGAGATCACGACGACCAAGATCACCAAAACTGTCTTGGTGACATGGTAGCCACTCAAATATTCGATACCTGCGGCAAGTTGGCTGACACCAAATCCCAAAGAGGTTGCAATGCCTAGCAGAGTGCCGACGACGGCGACGATGTCGATAAGATCTCCCAGATATCCGCGGACGCGCTTTTCTCCCAGGAGAGGTTCAAGTGTCCAGCGCATTGAAATCGGACGATCTTTGCGGAAATGTGCATAGGCGATAGCTAATCCGACAACAGCATAGATCGACCAGGGGTGGAGACCCCAGTGGAGGAAGGTGGACGACATGGCGTCGCGTGCCAGTGCCGCTTCGTCTCCGCTCACTCCTGGACGCGGATCGGCTAGGTGGGAGAGAGGCTCTCCTGCTCCGTAGAAGACAAGGCCGATACCCATACCTGCAGCGAAGAGCATCGCAAACCAGCTTCCAAGGGAATATTCTGGTTCGTCATCATCTTTCCCTAATTTAATGGAGCCGAATTCTGAAAATGCGACGAGTGCTGAGAATACGACGAAAGATGTAGCAATAAGGACGTAATACCATGACATATTGGTAGCTATCGCTGTCGATAGCCATGACACTGTCTGTTTGAAGTGGTTCGGGATGGTCAAAGCCAGGATGACCAGGAGAAATAGAGAACCGACAGCAGGGTAGAAAACCGCTTTAGCTACATGTTTTTTCGCAGGTTCGTTGAAAGAATCCTGGGTGAAATCATCAGGATTCTCTACGGAATCAATATGCGTATCTTCGCTAATAGATGAGGCGGACGACATTTCGGTTACCTCTGTTTTATTCTCATTTGAAAATATCACATTCTCACCTTAATTTGACGACACATTCATTCTATTATTGCATAATGTAATCTTATAAATCAAGTTTTGGTGACATTGAAAGAGATTGAAAAAGTCGATATCGGGGATATTTGTTGAATATTTAACTATATTTTGTCGAGTATTCTATTCCGTGATCGGGAAAGAAAAAAGCGGGGGCATTAGCCCCCGCTGAGAGTGAATATCAGATGAGACCAAGCTCTTGGACAGCTTGACGTTCAGATTCCAATTCGGCGACGGAAGCGTCGATCTTGGAACGGCTGAACGGATCGATCTCAAGACCCTGGACGATCTCGTACTTTCCGTCCTTGACGCGGCAGGGGAAGGAGCTGATGATGCCTTCGGGGACGCCATAGGAACCGTCCGAAGGTACGGCCATCGATACCCAGTCGTTATCGGGAGTTCCCAAAATCCAATCGCGCATATGCTCGACGGTGGCATTGGCGGCCGAGGCGGCAGAGCTGGCTCCGCGAGCTTCGATAATGGCAGCGCCACGCTGGGCGACGGTGGGAATGAAATCGGATTCCAGCCAGGACTGGTCGATCTTGTCGGCAACAGGAGCGCCATCGACCAATGCGTGCAGAGCGTCCGGGTATTGGGTGGAGGAGTGGTTACCCCAGATGGTCATCTGAGTGATGGCATCTACACCCACGCCCAATTTGGCAGCTAGCTGGCTCTTGCCGCGGTTGTGATCAAGACGGGTCAAAGCATTGAAACGCTCAGCGGGAATATCGGGAGCGTTCTTGGAGGCGATCAAAGCGTTGGTATTGGCGGGGTTGCCGGTGACCAGGACGCGGATATCGTCTGCGGCGGATTCGTTGAGAGCATTGCCTTGGGCAGTGAAGATCTTGCCATTGGCGCTCAGCAGATCGCTGCGCTCCATTCCCTTCTTGCGCGGCATAGCGCCGACAAGGAAGGCGACATTTGCACCATCGAAGACCTTCTTCGGATCGTCGCCAATGACGACATTCTTCAGATTCGCAAAGGCGCAGTCGTCCAACTCCATGACCACGCCTTCCAAAGCTTTGAGGGCAGGGGTGATTTCGAGTAGACGTAGTTCAATCGGACGATCGCCGAGCAATGAGCCGCTGGCGATACGGAATAGCAGGGAGTAGCAGATCTGACCGGCGGCACCGGTGACGGCTACCTTTACAGGAGTTTCACTCACGAGATTCCTCTTCTCATCGTTGGGATCTGAACCTTGAAACCCAGCTTAGTGCTAGTTCAAGATCACCGTGCGCACACCGTCTAAGAAAACCCTTTTTTCTGCATGAAGTTTGACAGCTTCGGTCAAGGTTGTCGATTCCAGACGCTGTCCAATCCTTCTCATTTCCTGAACGGAGGTCACATGGGAAATCCGGTGGACATTTTGCTCGATGATCGGACCTTCGTCCAGATCGGCAGTCACATAATGGGCGGTAGCGCCAATGAGTTTGACTCCGCGTTCATGGGCTTGACGATACGGATTAGCTCCCTTGAAGCCGGGGAGGAAGGAATGGTGGATATTGATGATGCGTCCTGGTAAGTCGTCGCATAGATCTGCAGAGACGATCTGCATATAGCGCGCTAAGACGACAAGGTCGATATCGTAGTGATCGATCACCTGTCTCATGCGCTGTTCAAAGGCAGGTTTCGTCTCCTTGTCGACATGATGATGTTCAAAAGGAACCTCGTAGAAATCAGCTATTTTCGCCAGGTCGGGATGGTTTGCCATCACGAGGGGAACGTCGATATTGACTTCCCCAGATCTCATATGGAATAGCAGATCGGAGAGAGGTCCTGGGATCTTACTCGCCATAATGAGGGTACGCATAGGGCGCTCAGCTTCGGTGATATCGCAACGAGCCTGAAAACGTGTCGCCACTGTGCTGATCCGATGACGAAAATCACACGAATCGTCCACGTCGCATTCCAAACGCATGAAAAATCGTCCGCTATCGGGGGAGCTGAACTGTTGAAGCTCGACGATATTGCCTCCGCTATCCATCACCACTTCGGTGACCGCGTGGACGATGCCAGAGCTATCAGGGCATGAATATGTGACGATCAATCGCTGCATTTGGTCAGAGTATCGCGTTTATCGCCTAGTTGTGAATAGGGCGAGACCATGAGACTAATGACCCCTAGAG
>JAEZYG010000007.1 GCA_023419175.1 Actinomycetes bacterium | reverse complement strand
TCGCCGGCAGGTCAATCCGCAAATACGCCGACGAAACCAAAGTGGCCGAGGCTGCCCAGGCTGCCGGATATGCCGACATCTACGACCGCAAGCTCATCACGCTCACGGCGATGGAACGCCTCATGGGTAAGAAGACCTTCTACGAGGTTCTCGGTGACCTGGTGGTCAAACCGGTCGGGAAGCCAACGCTTGTGCCCGAATCCGACAAACGACCTGCACTCGCTGCCGCTTCAGCAAGCAGCGACTTCACACCAATCACCAACACCAATGAATGAAAGAGGAAAACAATGAACCAGAACCAGACACGTATTATCACCGGCGAGGTTCGCCTGTCCTATGCGCACGTGTGGGAGCCGAACTCCATCCAGGGCGGCAAGCCCAAGTACTCCGTCAGCTTGATTATCCCGAAGACGGACACTGCGACGATCACAGCGATCGAGAAAGCCATCGATGCAGCGATCGACGCTGGGATTGCCAAGTTCGGCGGCAAGCGGCCGAACAAGGCCGCGCTGAAACTCCCGCTTCGTGACGGGGACGTTGAGCGCGATGACGAGGCCTATGCGGGTGCGGTGTTCGTGAATGCGAACTCCACGGTTGCCCCGCAGATCGTGGATGAGAACGTCCAACCAATCCTGGACCGTTCCGAGGTGTATTCAGGCTGCTACGCCCGCGTCAGCCTCTCTTTTTACGCGTTCAATACGAACGGGAACAAGGGCATCGCCTGCGGGCTGGGCAATATCCAAAAGACCCGCGACGGCGAACCCCTCGGTGGTGGCCGCATCTCTGCTGAGTCCGACTTCGGACCGGCCACCAGTGCTGGCGATGACTTCCTCAACTAACAACGAAGGACGAACTGATGTTTCTCATCATCTACACCGCATGTCTCGCCGCTGGAGCCACCCTAGTCACCTTGTGGTGTGCAGGGATTTTCCTCGGTGACGTGATCACCCGCCACACCAAACGACAACCGCCCACCGGTCAAGGCCGCCACGGCTAGCCAGTGCGGATGCGGGAGGGGGCTGTCTGCCTGACCTGACGGGTGGCTCCCTCCCGTGCTCGTATCTGGGAGGTAAGAAACAACATCGATGAATACTCTTACCTGCGATATCGAAACCTTCAGCCCTGTGAACCTTGCTAAGGCTGGGGTGTACCCGTATGCCGAACATGACCAGTTCGACATTCTTCTCTTCGGCTACTCCATCGACGGCAAGCCAGTGGAGGTGGTGGATCTCGCCAGCGGCGAGACACTCCCACAGATGGTGTTAGATGCTCTGGCTGATCCGGCTGTCGTGAAGTGGGCGTTTAATGCCACGTTCGAACGTGTCTGTATTTCCGCGTGGCTGCGAAAACACTATCCCGAGATACTCTCCGAAGGCTTCTTGGATCCGGCGCAGTGGCGCTGTTCCATGATCTGGGCCGCCTACCTGGGGTTGCCGATGAGCCTCGACCAAGCCGGGCAAGCGCTGAACCTTGACGTGCAAAAAGACAGTCCATCTCCGAGAACGTGCGGTGGGGGATCAAGAAACGCTTCGCAGACGGGCAAGTGTTCATTCCCTACCCGCACTTCCTCGGCTACGACAAAGGCCCCGACGGCCGCCCCCAAGTCAACCCAGAACAAGCCCGGCTCGTCCGCCGCATCTACCGCATGTTCCTTTCCGGCTATACCATGCATCGCATCGCCGTCACCCTCACCGACGAGGGTGTCCCCGTCCCCGGGCCGCGCGGCAAAAAATGGTACACAAACACGATCAAGTCGATCCTCACCAACGAGAAATACCGTGGTGACGCGCTCCTGCAAAAGACCTACATCGCTGACTTCCTGACCAAAAAGCAGGTCAAGAACAAGGGCGAGGTCGCCCAATACTATGTGACCGGATCCCACGAGGCGATCATCGACCCTGAAACGTGGGATCTGGTGCAATACGAGCTCGAAGCCCGCAAAGGCAAGCGTTCCCCATACCCGTTCACCATGAAACTGCGCTGCGCGGTGTGTAGCGCCTGGTACGGGTCGAAAGTATGGCACTCGACCGACAAGTACCGCTCGGTCATCTGGCAGTGCAACAACAAATACCGGGTTGAGCATCCCAAGCCGATGCCACACCTGCCCACCAAGCAGATCGAGGACACCTTCCAGGCCACGCTCACCACCTACATCCAGCAGCGGTCTGCCATCACCGCCCGCATCCAGGCCGCGCTCGACCAGGTCATGGACACCAGCGAGTTGGAAGCCGAGCAGAAAGAACTCGGCATCACCATCGAAGGCTTGCAGGCCATGATGGTCAAAGAGATCGATGCGAACGCTCACACCCTGCAAAACCAAGATGATTACCGGGCACGCTTCGCCGCGCTGGAAACCCAGTTCGAGCAGGCCACCAGCCGGTTCGAGCAGATCGGTGCCGAGATCACCGACAAGCAAGGCCGCCACGCCGCCATGCGCCACTACCTGCAAACCGTCACTGATATCAACGCCGATCAGGTGGCCGAGTTCAGCCCGCGCATCTGGCACGTCCTCATCGACCACGCCACCGTCGAAGCTGACGGGGCGATCAGCTTCACGTTCAAGGACGGCACCACCATCGACGGATAACACCCAGATACACTCATTATTCGACGGGTCGCCCTCGACGCACAGTAGCGTTGAGGGTATGGCTCTTCTAGCGGATCCGCGTGCGCCATTTGTTTGCTCGACGCGGCTAGTATTGTCGTCATGGACTTGAAATGAGGTGAGGGCAATGGCATCAGAAACAGGCCACATGCCAGTGGCTATCTCCCGGCTAGACGCAAACGTTGAAACTTCTCGGGAACCACAAAACGCACGTGCTATTAAATGGCTACTTCAGCAGTCTGGTGGTCCAATCACTGTCGTGACACCACGAAAGGACTTCGATAGCGATGCCATCAAGAGGTTGGTCAAGCAGCGCGGAGTAGTTCATCTAAGTTGGAAAGGACTATTTACACAAGGCTTACGTGGGCGAGTCTTATTCGCCTGGCCGAGTCGCCAGCAGCTAAACGACCTCTGGGGAGTCCAAGCCGACGCGCTCGCGGTGATCGAGTGGAATCCCGACGAGACTCAAGAGTGGATCGAAGATAACAAGCCACTCCTACTTCTCCATGACCGCACCGAACAGTACGTGATGGATGAAACCGAAAATCTCCGCTCTGACCCTCTGCCGAATGACGTCGACAGCATCTTGGAATATATCGCGCAAATGGCAGCAGGTTATTCTGGTGGCCTGAAATGGAATGAAGAGGATAAATTAAAGGCCGACATGATGAACCGCCCTGAGAGGTGGGTTTCAGTAACAGTTGAGCAGGTTCGAACCAAGTGCAAAGAACTTGGCATGCGTCCTAACGATGTGGATACAATCGCAGGATTCCTGCAACGCCGCAAAGAGGGACAGTATTTTAGAGTGACCAGTTCTTACCGCGGTTTCCATTTCAAAGACTAGATTCCAGTATCTTGGGGCTCGCCCAGAAGTAATTCGGGATGTCGATGCAACTGCACCCACCCCGGCGCGATTTGCACCCACCTTGCACACACCGGCGAGTCACGTCAAAACGTATCAACAACCGCATCGTAGGGAACCCACCCTGCCAAGATGACAAGGTGGGTATCGTCATAAAAAATTTCAGCGTTCGTCCTCATATGCACTGAGCATATCGATTCTTCTAATATGGCGTTCATCGCCACTAAAAGGCGTTGCGATAAAGGCTTGAACAATCTCCCATGCCTGCTCTTCGGTGACGAATCGCCCGCCCATCGCCAAACAGTTCGCATTATTATGCTCGCGACCTAGACGGGCAAGATCTGTATTGGTTGCCAGAATCGCTCGAATACCACGCACTTTATTTGCCGCAATCTGTTCACCATTACCAGATCCGCCCAAGACGATGCCGAGAGCTTCATCTTCATCGGCGATAACAGCTTGTGCTGTAGGGATGATAAAGGTCGGATAATCGTCGAGAGCATCGAAACTCTTAGCCCCGTGATCGATCACCTCATAGCCATTTTCTATAAGTTTGCAGACGAGAAAATTTTTCAGTTCAAAGGCAGCATGATCTGTGCCGATATGAATGCGCATGGATCTATAGTCTCAAATGAGCCGTTGAGATGCCAAGGCATCATTCATTCAAAGCTGCCATTCCTTGTTCTAAGATGCGAATCAAACCGGCTTCATCGGTGATTGGACGTCCAAGCTGCTCGGCTTTGATAGCTTTCGATCCAGCATTTGCCCCAACTACAACCACATCTGTCTTCGTGGACACCGAGGAGGCAGCTTTACCCCCACGTTGCCTGATCGCCTCAGCTACCGAATCGCGGGTAAAATGTTCCAAAGATCCAGTGACGACGATCGTCACACCTTCTAGCGTCTTCTCAAGCTCATCAAAAGATTCACGCCTCATGAGCACACCGGCTTTTTCCCATTTATGAACGATGAGGCGATGCCATTCAACGTCAAACCAAGCCGAGATGGATTCAGCGATTACATCGCCAATACCCTCTATTGAGGACAATTCATCAATAGAGGCCTTGGCTATCTGATCGACTGATGAAAAGTGCTGAGCCAATACGCGAGCCGCTGTAGGCCCAACATGACGTATCGATAAGGCGACGAGGACACGGTATAGGTCGGATTCTTTCGCCCGTTCCAATTCGCTCAGCAGCTTATGTCCTTGGGCAGCAAGAACTCTGCCATCTGGAGATTCTTCGCCTTTTTTCGCGTTGCGGGTATAGAAAGAGGTGCGTTTCAGATCATCCTCATTCAGATCGAAAAGATCTCCCTCGTTGACGATAATCCCCCCGTCAATAAGAGCCCTCGCCCCTCTCCATCCCAATCCTTCAATATCGAAAGCCGAACGCGATGCCAAAGCGTAGAGACGTTCGATCAGCTGAGCTGGACAACTTTCGCTATTGGGACAGCGAATATCTTTATCTTCATCTTTTTCTGGACGTAAAGGCGTATGACATGCCGGACATCTGTCGGGCATGACGAAGGGATATTCGCTTCCGTCACGTAATTCGACCACAGGACCTAAGACTTCGGGAATGACATCGCCAGCTTTACGGATAACGACCGTATCGCCAATCAACACCCCTTTGCGTTGCACCTCATAGGCATTGTGCAATGTCGCCATCTCGATCGTCGATCCCGCCACATTCACCGGCTCCATCACAGCAAATGGCGTGACTCTCCCGGTGCGTCCAACATTGACCTGGATATCGAGCAATTTGGTATTGACCTGTTCGGGTGGGAATTTATAGGCGATCGCCCATCTCGGCGCGCGGGAGGTATGTCCAAGCTGTTCTTGATCGTTCCTATCGTCCACTTTGATAACGACCCCATCGATCTCATAATCGAGGCTATGCCGACGCTCTGCACAGTCATTGACATAGGTGATCACCTCGTCCACAGTGTGAAAAACGCGATAATACGGTGAGATCGGCAGTCCTGCCTGATGCAGATAGTCGTAACCTTCCGATTGACTAGATAATTCCATTCCCTCATGGACTCCAATACCGTGGACAAGCATATGGAGTGGACGTGAGGCGGTTACCGCGGGATCTTTTTGTCTCAAAGATCCCGCAGCAGCATTGCGCGGATTAGCGAAAGGAGATTTTCCCTGCTCGACAAGAGCAGCATTAAGTGTAGAAAAGGCCTCGATAGGGAAGAAAATTTCCCCCCGGACTTCCAAGATTTCAGGAGGATTATCCACTGTCAGCGTAGAGGGAATATCTGCAATTGTGCGGACATTCATGGTGATTTCTTCACCGACTCGTCCATCTCCGCGGGTTGCAGCTGTCGCCAATCTCCCTTGACGATAGACCAGATTCACAGCCAAACCGTCAATCTTGACTTCGCAAAGCCAACGCACCGAATGAGAACATGCGGACTGCACTTTGCCCATCCATGTCTTCAATTCTTCAAGGGTGAAGACATTGTCCAAGCTGAGCATCTGTTCAGGATGTCTAAGAGGTGCAAATTCATTGATATGACGCGCTGCGCCCACCTGTTGACTAGGAGAATTGGGAGTCCGCAAGTAGCTATATCGATCTTCTAAAGCTTGAAGATCTCGCATCATCTGGTCGTATTCAGCATCCGCAATGATGGGACTACCGCTACCGTAATAGCTTTCCTGAGCTTCACGGATACGGTTGACCAATTCCGTCCAACGATGACGAGCATCGATGTGTTCGGCTTCGATATTTTGATCGGGTGCTGAGGCAGACATCTATTCTCCGGTCTACTGACGGCTCATGAAATCAGTTGAATCGTGGTTTTAGCACACTCGCATCGCGCGCGGCGCTAAAAGCACTAAGAATTTGTTGTTTCGTGAATTGCTCTGGACGGTTAAGTAACCATTCAGCCACATCGATCTCGTCCAAAACCGCCACATCATCCGATTGATGATCGATGGTCAATTTCCGTCCATGGAAAGGAACGATGATACCTGTGATATCGATATCCCAGTGGGTGGATACGCTGAGGCGAGCGGAGCTGAGCTGAGCTTGGGTGCGCATCTGGGGAACGAAAGGTTGTTCATAACCATCGACGAGGAATTGATCGCCAGCCACATAGAGGCGTGATCCGGGAAGATGCTTCGCATCGAGCAGATAGACCCCTCCAGGACCGATCACCCAATGATCCAATTCGGTAATACCCCCATTTTGACGAGCCGACTGCATAAATCCCCAGCGCGGATCGAGGTTAGTCAAGCGGAAAAGCTCGGCAGCCAGCAATTCGTCTGGATCGACCATTGCTCGACGCGGATCTGCCCCTTCGTTGGTTCCGCTAAGCAGACGTGACAGCAAAGCTCGCATCGGAGCACGTCTACGTGGACGCGTATCCCCCATCGCCTCAGGCATAGCCCGGCGCAATTGATAATTAAGAGCTCGTTTCGGTAGGACAGATGAAGGCTGATCGAGTGGCTCATCGCAGATATAGCCCCGTTTGGCTCGAGGAAATGCGCGAGGATGGTCGAATATTTCATCGGACACAGTCGATCACATCCCTACTCTCACCATCGCGTTCCATATTTATCATCAAGTATAACGAGGCTATTCGTCTATCACTTTCATATCTGTATAAGCCAACTAAGCGCTGATATATCGCGCTCAGAGACGATCCACACTATCTTCGTTTACGACAAAATCTCATAGAATCGGACCTCGCGTACGATGTCGTTTAAGTTCAAAGAAACCATCGTATTCGCTCATCAAAGATATGCCGTCGAAAAGGCGTCCTGCCTGTTCACCTTGGGGAGCTGGCGATATGACTGGACCGAAAAATGCCTTGCCATGCAGCGAGATCACAGGCGTTCCCACATCGTCGCCAACCAATTCCAAAGCGTGACGATGGCTGTCATATAAGGCATCATCGTAACGATCGCTCAACGCCTCATCTGCAATGGATGGATCGAATCCGCATTCGCTCAACGCCTCTTTGACCACAGCCGGATCACCGTGAGTCATCTGTTGGGGATGATATTTCGTCCCCAAAGCTGTATAGAAAGCTCGCAATCCCGATTGCCCATAGCGCTGTTCTACACCGATAGCAGCCCGCACACCTATCCAGGCAGCGTCCATACGAGCTCGATGGCTTTCATCAAGATCTCGTCCCTCATTGAGGATTGACAAGCTCATGACATGAAAGACAGTCCTCACCGAACGTACCTTTTCGACCTCTAGCATCCATCGCGATGCCATCCAGGCCCATGGACATATCGGATCGAACCAAAAATCGACCTGCTGTTGATCTGTCATTGACTCTCTTCTTTCTGCGTATCTGTACATTCCACGATAACCCACTAGACTCAATGCGTTAGATGGGAAATCCCATAACCGTTATCGTCTGGTTCGTGACCGACTCTTCGCGAACCAGTTGCCATATGGCATCTATCAAGTAGGGAGAGTTCATGACCAGCTCGGTGAATATCACTCGCGCCGAAGCCCAGCAACGTTCCACGTTGATTAAGGCTCACTCATACCGCGTTCTTGTCGATTTGAGTGGACGTGGCGTCGATGGCAATCCGCTGAATTCACCCGAGGTAAATTTCCTCGCCACGACAACCGTTCATTTCTCCAGCGGCTCGGGATCAACATGGATCGATATGATCGCTGATGAGATGGTTGAGGCGACCTTAGATGGCGTCGCTTTACCATTGGAGGCTCACGATGGGGTGCGTCTATTCTTCGATGTCAACGAAGGCGATCATGAGCTGATAGTGACCGCTATCGCCCGCTATTCGCGCACAGGCGAGGGTCTACACCGTTTCGTTGATCCTGCCGATCAGAAGATCTATCTCTACACTCAATTTGAAACAGCAGATGCTCGACGCATGTTCGCCTGTTTTGACCAGCCCGACCAAAAAGCCACCTTTGAGCTGTCGGTCATTGCCCCGCATCATTGGAAGGTCTATTCCAATTCCCCGACACAAAAACCATCGGCCTTAAGCGATGATCTCGCTCGTTGGGATTTCGAACCCACCAAACCGATCTCCACCTATATCACAGCGCTCGTTGCTGGAGAATTCCACGTCCATAGTGGCTCGGTTCAATCGGTGAAAGGCAAACTCGGCGCCGATCTGGTCTGTCGTCAGTCCGTGGCCGAATTCCTAGATGCCGACCGTCTGCTTGAGACGACCCAGCGCGGTTTTGACGTCTATGAAAAGGCCTTCGATTGCGCCTATCCCTTCGAGAAATACGATCAGCTTTTCTTGCCTGAATATAACGCAGGCGCGATGGAAAATGCCGGTTGCGTCACGATTCGTGATGAATATCTCTACCGTTCTCGTGTGACCGCTCACGAATACTCTCAGCGGGATAATACCGTCCTACATGAGCTTGCCCATATGTGGTTCGGTGACCTGGTCACAATGAAGTGGTGGGATGATCTGTGGCTCAATGAATCTTTCGCTGAATGGGCTTCGACATGGTGCCAAGCAAAGATCGCTGATGTCTATGGCGGTTCCGATCCATGGACGGGCTTTGCCAACCATCGCAAACATTGGGCCTATTCAACCGACCAGCTTCCCACCACGCATCCGGTAGCTGCTGACATGATCGATTTGGAAACTGTCGATCAGAATTTCGATGGCATCACCTATGCGAAGGGCGCATCTGTGCTCAAGCAACTGGTCGCCTATGTAGGAGAAGAATCTTTCCTCTCAGGTCTGCGCTCCTATTTCGCTCGCTATGCCTGGTCAAATACGGAATTTTCGGATCTTCTAGGAGCTTTGGAAGAAGCGTCCGGACGCGATCTTTCCCATTTCGCCGCCGATTGGTTGGCTACCAGCGGAGCCAATATCGTCTCCTGCCATGTGGAGGTGGACGATAACGACCATATCGTCGCCGCTACGGTACACCAGTCATCTGTCGGAGAACCCGTCTTGCGCACTCACCGCATGGCGATTGGTCTATATGATCTTGTCGACGATGGCGTGATATTGCGTGAATCCATCGAGGTTGATATCAGCGGAGAGCAGACTGTCATCGAACAGCTTTCTGGTCTGAAATGCCCAGATCTTTTGCTTTTAAACGACCGCGATTTGGGTTATGTCAAGGTACGTCTCGATGAGCGTTCTTTGACCACTGTCCGCACCCATATGGCGAAGATCGCCGATCCTTTAGCTCGTGCTGTCGTGTGGACGAGCTTGTGGGATAGCTGGCGTGATGCCGAGTTGAGCAACGAGGATTATCTTTCGATCATCCTGACTGGTTTAGAAGGTGAAGATCATCCTGGAGCTTTACTCAATCAGTTGGCCGCTGCCCGCCAAGCTGTGAGCGCCTACAGCGATTTGCAGAAACGTCCCGCTTTACGCGCCCGCCTCACCGCTGGGCTCGCCGAACTCCTTAAGGGAGCAGAACCTGGATCTGACAAGCAGGTTTCTATCGCTGACGCCTTGATTGCCTCAGTTCATTCCCCCGCCGGAGGCGATCTTTTGACTGCGTGGCTCAACGGTGAAGAGATTCCTCAAGGATTGGTCATCGACCAGGAACGCCGCTGGTCAATCGTGACGAGTCTGGCTCGTTTAGGACGAATCGATCGCTCGGTTATCGATCAGGAAGCTATCCGCGATAACACCATCAGCGGAGCCGAACAGGCAGCCGGAGCACGCGCGGCTCTCAACGATCACGAAGCCAAAGAAGATGCCTGGAGATTGGCCACCGATGATCCGTCCATTCCCAATGGAACCCATCGTTCCATAGCGATCCACCTATTCAACTTTGGACAAGAAGAGATATTGGATGGCTTCGCTGACAGATATCTCGATGTCGTCACTCAGATTGCCGATTCATCAGGCACATGGGCTCAACGCGGACATATCGCCAGACAGACAGTCCTTCTGCACCTATGGCCTACTCCCCTTGCGGATAGGGATTTTTGCAATCGTGTACGAGAGTGGATGCAATCGCGTTCCATTCCCGAACAGGTACGTAGGGTGCTGTCCAACCAATTGGATAACAGCGAACGCGCGTTGAAAGCAGCTGATTTCAGCTCTCATAGCTGATCTGAGCATAGGCGGTCCAGCATTGCTGGACCGCCCCTTTTTGTGTCCTAAAACTGTGTATCCGATATGACGATTTCATCGACACTGACTACTCATGAGGTGAGCTCACATGATGCGATCTATTGTGACTGTCTTACGACATGATTGGCAACGTCTATGCCGAGCTCCCTTTGCCTTCGTCATCATCGCAGGCCTGATCGTTTTACCCGCTCTTTATGCATGGGTCAATATCATCGGCTTTTGGAATCCCTATACGAATACCTCCCATATTCAAGTCTCTATCGCCAATAACGATCGAGGAGGTCGCGATGAGCGTCTAGGTGAGATCAATATCGGTTCGTCCATCGTCGCCTCTTTGAAAGACAATCACGATATCCAATGGATATTCGTCGATACTCAAACAGCTCTTGATGACGTTCGCTCTGGACGTTCCTATGCCGCTATCGTGATTCCAAGCCGCTTTTCCCAACACCTCATTCAGCTTGGCCATAAAGATTCTTCTCGCCCAGAACTGGAATATTTCGTCAACGAAAAGATCAGTCCGATCGCTCCCAAATTGACCGATCGCGCAGCAAAAACCCTTGATGAGCAGATCAATTCCACCTTCGTCTCATCGGTGAGCAAAGCGGTAAGCGATACGATCAACCGCAGCAATGACACTATCGTCTCATCGGCATCTCAGATGGGAGACCATGTCAGCAATTCGGTAAATAACGCTCGCCACACGATCACCTCTCTACGCGATTCACTATCATCATTCCCCGCCGATCAAAACCGCCAAACTATCGAGCAATTGCGTTCCCATATCGCAGATCTTAACTCCAGCCTCGATCAGGCATCCAAGACGATTTCATCCACTCAAGACTTAATTGACTCAATGTCTCATAGCCTGATAGATATCGACAAAAATTCAACTCAGGTCATTGATCAGGCGATCGCGATTCTTCCTCAGATCACCTCATCAACATCCCAATCCATCTCCCATATCAACACCTTCGTCGATAAGGCTCATGGGCGTCTCGATTCAGCTTTATCCTCTCTTGACGATATTCGTCTACGCCATCGCGATATCTTTGAACAATTAGACAATCTCCGCCCGATTTTAGGCAACGATTCTTCTTTTTCGTCCATCTACGATAGAGCCCAGACGATCTCTAGCGAGATCGATACCGCTTTAGCCGATCTGCGCCAAAGCAATGATCAGCTTTCCCAAAGTTCTTCTCATATCGATCAGCTGATGGGTGATATCGATGATGCCACCCAACGTCTCGCCACTGCCCTGAGCCATAGGGAAGATGACAAGACGACGATTTTTCAAATTCAATCGGCTTTAAGCGATCTAGGTGCGAATTTGTCGAGCCTGCACAGCTATATCGATAGTTCACATCAGATGCTTGCCCAGCTCAATGCGGTGATCGATAATTGCTCTTCCACCGTTGAACATACGGCCAATACTGTGAATTCCCTCTCAGACTCTTTAGACGAGATCGACCGTGATCTTTCTCATATCAACCAAGATCTTTCTTTGATCTCATCGATCAATCCTTTGCGACAACTGATCGATTCAGATCATCTGGATGCTGACAAGATATCGGATTTCATGCTCTCTCCAACCCTGTTGGATACCGAGGTGATCTATCCGGTCAATTCCTATGGCTCGGGGATGGCTCCCCTCTTTACCAATTTGGCAATGTGGGCAGGGACGTTCATGTTAGTGGCTCTCATGCGTCTTCGCGTCGATGATGACGAGATAGAACTTAGCGACCGTCAAGCCTATATCGCTCGAGGAATAACGATCTCACTCTTGGCTCTCGCTCAAGGATTAACCGTCAGTATCGGCGATCTCATCATAGGGGTGCAGACTATCAACGCCCCTGCCTTTATCGCCACAGCTGCTATCGCTTCTCTGGTCTACAGTGCGATCGCCTATATGCTCGCCACCACATTTCACCATATAGGCAAAGCGCTCATCATGATCCTTATCATCGTCCAGATTCCAGGAGCCGGAGGTATGTATCCGATCGAGATGCTACCTCGATTCTTCCAAGCAGTTCATCCTTTCTTTCCCTTCACCTATGCCATCGACGCCTTCAGAGAGACTCTTGCTGGCTTCTATGGACATACCTGGATAACCTCTATAGGAATTTTGATCTGCTTCGCTCTATGTTCTTATCTGATCGGTCTTTTCATACGTCCAGCTCTCAGCACTCTCAATGGTCTTTTCGCCTATCAGATTGCGCGGACAGATCTTTTCATCCCCAATGAGGATGCCCATATACAACCTCGTAATCGCATCACATCTTTGATGAGGATCATTGAACGCAGTAAAGAGCGCGATCTTATCTACCAAAGAATCCATCATCTTTTAACTCGCTACCACCTCATCTGCAAGATTGGGCTCATTGGTGGCATTCTCGTCCCGATGATATTCGGTATCGCCTTCTCTTCATCTGCTAATAGTGCTGCGTTTTTTCTTGCTGGGTGGTCACTCTATCTCTTAGCGGTTATCGCTTTCCTCATCGTCATTGAATATCTTCGTCACAGTGTGGAAAGCGAAGTTACATCTTCTTACACCGCTTCTTCTATCTGCGATGAAAAAGTGAGGAGACTAGATGAAAATCATCTCTCTCATCGTTGACGATATGCGACACCTGATGTCTACTATCGTCTCTACGATCATTCTCATCGGTCTGGTCGCTATCCCCAGCCTTTTCGCCTGGTTCAACATCGCAGCCAGCTGGGATCCTTTCAAGAATATGAATGCGATGAAATTCGCTGTGGTCAATAATGATCGTGGCTATCAATCCGATCTTCTTCCGCTCAAAATCCGTATGGGAGATCAAATCGTTTCCTCGCTACACGCCAACAGCGATCTGGATTGGACGTTTACCTCTCGCAACGATGCTCTCGATGGTGTTCGATCAGGTCACTACTATGCAGCCTTAGTGATCCCTGAAGATTTCAGTGAAAATATGATGAGCTTTTTCACCTCAGATTCTCATCATGCCCATATCATCTATTACAGCAATGAGAAGAAAAATGCTGTCGCTCCCAATCTGACACATGCTGGAGCAGATGAAGTCGCCGAACAACTCAATGAAATCTTTGTCCAATCCTTAGTCGAACACAGCCTCGATATCATCAAAGCTATTGCCGAACAGATCGATCAACCCAATTCACGAGATTTCTTCTCAGCTTTACTCGTCCGCATTGACCGTAGCGCACATCGTCTCGATCAGATCTCTACCTCTCTTCACGATTATGACGGGCTTTTGGAATCCTGCGATCATCTCTTAGCCTCGTCTTCTGATCTTGTAACCTCAATGAATACGACAGCATCGATATCCCGTCATCACATCGATATGTCGGGGACGAAAATCGATCATTCCATACAGAATCTCCACAGTTATATCGATCATCTTCACCAAGGATTGGATTCCAGCCTTGAGGCGATCACGTCTTTAAATAGCGATATCGACCGTGTCCTTGACGATGCCACAGCTCATAAGGAAGAGGCGATCGAATATCTCAATCACAGTGCAGATATTGTCCAGCGACATCGTGCAGACTATAGCGATCTTCGCAACCATCTAGCAGCTATTCTTGGCGATGAACATCATGTGGTTGCACGTATGGATTCGATCATTTCCTCTTTGGATTCCATCGAGCAGCGTCTGCGATCCATATCTGCCAAGATCGCTAATGACGACCCATCCACCCATGAGAACCTCAACGATCTTAGCGAACGCATTCGGACAGATATCGACTCGGCTCATCGCCAGATCGACACATCCCTTTATCCATCTGTTGACAATCTTCGCACTTCCATCGATGGATTGAAAGATCAGCTTCTTATCCAGTTGGATTCTGCTGCCGATACCACCTCACAGGTAGTGACGATGAACGATTCGTTGCGCTCAACGATCGATCATGTCCGTACAGATATGGCTCAGTCGAGCGAGGATCTTCGTCAAGCGGCTCACGACCTACATGAGCTCCATCAGCAACTCGATACTGCCCTTTCAACTCATGACCCTTCACATATCGTCCATTCCATTGACGATAGTGGCCTCATCGCTCGTTCTATCGCTGCTCCTGTGACTTTGAAACGACACAGCATTTTCCCTGTCAACAATTTCGGATCGGGAGTCGCTCCCTATTACACCTTTATCCCCTTGTGGACAGCATCAATCCTTATCTCTTTGACGATTAAAACAAGCGTTTCTTCAGCTCAGCGCAAACGTCTCGGCGGGCTCAGCTCAGCTCAGGCTTTCCTCGGACGTTTCGCTACTTTCGCTGTGATCTCTTTACTACAAAGCACGGTGAGTACCTTTGGATCGCTTTATATCATCAAAGTTCAAGCCGTCCATCCTTTTCTTTTCATGCTCAGCGGATGGATCGCCGGCCTGGTATTTTCCCTTTTCATCTATACGATGGTCGCCACTTTCGGCAATATCGGTAAGGCTATCGGCATGTTGATGTTGGTCTTCCAGGTCTCCAGCTCCACCGGCACCTACCCTCTCCAGGTTCTCCCTCCTTTCTTCCAGACGATCAGCCCTTTCCTTCCCATCACTCACGCTATCGCAGCGATGCGTTCGGCTATCGCCGGTATCTATCAGGCAGACTATTGGTGGCATATGGCGGCTCTCGCCTCGTTCATTCCCCCTCTCCTTATCATCGGATTGGCGATAAGACCCCCTCTCATCTCCATGCAAAAACGCCTCCACCATCAACTGCAATCCACCCGACTCATCGGCTAATGCGATGGACAAGATCCAAGATGATCGCTTGATCTATTAGGCTGGGTATAGCGTCTGGATAGGGAGATGATCGATGAATTATTACCGTATTGAAGGAGCTGTTGATCCGTTGGGGAAGCCCATCACTATCAATATCGAGAACGGATATTTCACTGATGCTCCTCATGTGAAGGCTCGCATCATCGAGGCAGATGGTTTGATCGCCTTACCTGGACTTGTCGATTTGCATACCCATCTGCGCGAACCGGGTTTTGAAAATTCTGAGACGATCTCTACAGGGACGAAAGCTGCAGCGCGGGGAGGGTATAGCGCCGTCTTTGCTATGGCGAATCTCAATCCGGTTACCCATGGCCCTGAGCAAGTCAAAGATATATATGCGCGTGCAGCTCGCGAAAGTTTTGCCGATGTCTTCGTTATCGGCTCATTGACACATGATCTGGCCGGTAAAAAGCTCTCCCTCATCGAGCAGATGGCACAGTGCGGGGTGAATGTATTTTCCGATGACGGACGTTGCTTGATGGACGCTCACCTGATGCGTCAGGCTTTGTTGATCGCAGCACAGCACGATCTGTTGATCGCCCAACACAGTCAAGACCATAATTTAGCTACCGAAACAGCCTGTGCCGATGAACGTTCTATCGCTGCCAAAGTGAATCTGCCTGCCTGGCCTGCCAGCGCGGAATCTGTCATCATCGCCAGAGATGTTCAGCTTGCCTACGATACCGGTAGCCGTCTCCACTGTTGCCATATCACCACCGCTGAATCGGTCGAGATTATCCGCTGGGCAAAGAAGAAAGGCATCCGCGTCACTGCAGAAGTCACCCCCCATCATCTACTTCTCGGCTCCGAATTGCTCACCACGAAAAATACGACCTTTAAGGTGAATCCCCCTCTGAGAGGATCTGAGGATATCGACGCATTGCGCGATGGTCTTCAAGACGGCACGATTGACATCGTAGGAACCGATCATGCCCCCCACTGCGATTCGGCGAAGAATACCGATTTCCCTCACGCCAAACCGGGTATGACCGGTCTGGAGCAATCCCTAGCTGCCGTCATGGAAACTATGGTCAATACTGGACGGATGTCGTGGACAGATATCGTGCGCACGATGAGCGCTACTCCTGCCCGTCTGGGGAAAGCTAAAGGACACAGCGGAAGCCTTATGGCTGGAAGTCTGGCTCATCTGACCTTGGTCGATCCACAGCGTCGTTCTATCGTCGATCCGCAGCTTTCCGCATCGAAATCTCGCAATAATCCCTATGCTGGTCTGGATCTTCCCGATCCAATCATGGCGACATTTTGCCGCGGACGGTTAACCTATCGCGATACCGATCTGGCGATGAGCTGATATAGGAGACGGCGGCATCAGCGACGCGGTGCGATCGAGGTGGATTCTCTTACGATGAGCCTCATCGGCAGCACTGCTGGTGAATCTTCCAAATCCTCTGGTTGCTGTTTATTGATAAGGGCGACAACGGCTCTGGTGGCACGCTCTCCTAAAAGGCTGAGAGGGGCGGCTACGCTGGTCAGTCCAGGGGTCATCAAATCGGAGGCGAAGATATTATCAAAGCCGATCACAGACAGGTCATGAGGAATCGAAATCCCTTGTACTTTAGCGGCTTTCATAATTCCGATCGCGATCAGATCGTTAAAGCACACCACTGCGGTTGCTTTTAGATCTCGCAGGCGAGCGAGTACGCTCATTCCCCCGCGCACACTTGGCGGAGTCGGTCCGATACGATGATCGACAAGATCGAGTTCATAGCATCCGTCCTGGAAGGAACGCCAGCGCGCACTATCTGCCCACGAAGCTGAAGGACCTGCCACATAGGCGATGCGACGATGCCCCAATTCAGCCAGATGTTCCAAAGCTCGGCGCACTCCTCGCGTGTTATCGGTGATGATGCTGGGAATACCTGAAACCACACGATTCAGCAGAACAGTTGGGGTGGTCTTCGCCAAATTACGCAATGTACTATCGGGCAGACGAGAAGCTGCGATAATCAACCCATCCATGACAGGGGTCGATTGTTCAAAACAGGATCGTTCCAATTCATCCGATTCTCCACTATCGGAGACAAGGATCGTATAGCCTTCAGAGATCGCTGCGTGTTCAGCACCACGGATGAGGCTGAAGAAAAACGGATTCGTGATATCGCTCAATGAAATCTGAATCAATTTCGATGGACGTGACGATTCCTGACGCGCCTGGTGTGGAGCACGATACCCCAATTCCGCCGCGACTTTATGGATACGAGCAGCTGTCTTGCTACTGACTCGTCCTGGTCTAGAAAAAGCCCGTGAGACGGTGGAAGGGCTCACATCGGCAGCGGCAGCCACATCATAGATCGTGGCAGGTTTCTCAGGGGTCGGGTGTTGATCCACGACTCCACTTTAGCGAGATATCGACTGATTGATGCTATCTAATCGCGCAGGGCACTAAGTTTTTATCCCTGCCCATCTTTGAGACAATGAGATATATGCATTATCGGTAGGCACCGATGCACACCATCTATCGGATTCATAGCGACGCTGGGAGGAATATCTCATGGGTGAGCAGCTTAAAGCCACTATCGGTGTGCTTGGCATGGGTGTGATGGGAACCAATCTCGCCAGGAATTTAGCGCGTAACGGATATCGAGTCGCAGTCTATAACCGTACCTTTGAAGAGACCTCCCAGCTGATCGAACGCTATTCACACGAAGGTACCTTTATCCCCTGCCATACGTTAGAAGAATTCTCTTCTCGTCTAGAGCGTCCCCGCTGTGTCATCCTCATGGTGAAAGCTGGAATAGCGACCGATAACACTATCGATGCCTTGATGGATCATCTCGATGCTGGAGATATCATCGTGGATGGAGGCAATTCCTATTTCCGCGATACGATCCGTCGAGAACAAGAGGTTTCCGCCCGAGGATTCCACTTCGTTGGAAGCGGCATCTCAGGCGGAGAATACGGAGCCTTAACCGGACCTTCCATCATGCCGGGAGGATCGCCGGAAAGCTATGCCATTCTCGGCCCTATGCTGGAAAAGATATCCGCCCATGTGGATAGCGAGCCTTGCTGTGCATGGATTGGCCCTAATGGCGCTGGACATTTCGTCAAGATGATCCATAACGGAATCGAATATGCCGATATGCAAGTCATCGGTGAAGCCTATGAGCTGTTAAAAGCAGCCGGGATCACGCATGCCCAAGCCGCCGATATTTTCAGCCAATGGAATAGCGGAGAACTGTCGAGCTACCTTATCGAGATCACCGCCGATATCTTGCGTCAGTCAGATCCCGATACGGGCTCTCCTTTGGTCGATGTCATCAAGGATCGTGCTGGTATGAAGGGGACAGGAACGTGGACGGTGATGACCGCTCTTGAGTTAGGAGTTCCTGTCAATGCGATTGCTGAATCGGTCTTTGCACGAGCGGAATCAAGTCATGATGATCTACGCGCAGCTGCGCGAGCCCATCTACAAGGACCTGAGCAAAAGATTTCCCCTTCAGATCGCGACTCTTTCATCGAAGATGTTCGTCGCGCTCTGTGGGCATCGAAAGTGATCGCCTATTCTCAAGGGTTCGACGAGATTCGCAGCGGTGGCGCTGAATTCGGTTGGCAGATCGATATCGCCGATTGTGCGAAGATCTGGCGCGACGGCTGTATCATTCGGGCGCGTCTTCTAGACGATATCAGCTATGAATATACCCGCAATCCCCATCTCGTCTCCCTCATGTGCGCACCGTCTATCGCTTCTCAGCTTGCCGACTATCAAGAATCCCTCAGACGTGTCGTCGCATTGGCCGTACAAGCTGGAATACCGGTGTGTCTGTTCTCTTCAGCTTTGTCCTATTACGATATGGCGCGTGCTGAGCGCAATAATGCCGCTTTAACTCAAGCGATGCGCGATTATTTCGGCTCCCACACCTATGAGCGCATCGATCAAGACGGTCATTTCCATCTGGAATGGTCCACTGATCGCTCTCAGACGAAACGCACTATTTAGATTTTGGTCGTACTCCTCAGATCTAAATTTCAGCCGATCTGAGATAGCTGAGCTTTGAGAAGAGCGTGACGTATATCGTCTGGGATAGGTGTGGAGCGTAAAGAAGTATCAGTGCAGACTAAGACTGCTGTACTGGTCGCCATCGTCTGTCCAGATTTCGGATCGACGATATCGCTTGCCAAGCTCACAGAGCTTCGCCCACATCGAATTACCGCGCTATCAACTCGATAAGGATCCGCACGATAGGACATCTGGGCAAGATAGTCGATATCTTGACGCACGATCAGCCAATAATGGTCGCTATGCCCATCTTGACCTATACGAGCCATTGTCGGGGCAAGGCGGGTGGTCATATCGATTCGTCCGGCAAGAATGAATTCCAAGAAATTCACATTATTGATATGCCCGTAACGATCTGGATCTGACCAGCGCGGATAGACCTCCACGCTCAATCCGTTACCGTCCACCCTGACAGATTCCATTGTCTCGATCTCGCAAAGATCACCGTAATAGCGTTGAAGGAATTCGCGTTCCATATCGCTTAAACGTCTTGGGGATCGAGTTGAAAAGTCAAAAGGACATAGTGTGCTACGAGCCTGGGCGCACAGACGATCATCGTCATATATCTCATAGGAGATGATGAAACGCGATGCTCCGATCTGACTGACCTGCATGTGCACGTCAAGAGGAGAGTCACTATAGAAGATAGGAGCTTTATAGACGATTTCGTGTCTTACGACGATACAACCTTGCGCAAGTAAAGCGTTGACGAGGTCAGATTGGGAGAAGAAAACCGCTCGAGCCTGCTGGAGATATTCGGCAAAGACGATGTTATTGACATGTCCTTGAGCGTCGAGATCTGTCCACCGACGCCAGATGGATGCACGAAAGATCGTCATGAACTCACCAAAGTCGAAGAGCTGGTATCGCTATACATCTGCTCGATAAGGTCAGCATAGAGATCGTGGACGTGATGTCTTCTCACCTTCAAAGAGGCAGTCATAGTGCCGTCTTCTTGACTGAGCTCACGATCTAAAATCTGATAACGCTTAATCTGTTCATGGCGTTCCAATCCCCTATTAGCTCGACGGATGAAACGATCGATTGAGCGTTGGATATCGGGATGCTGAGTCAATTCAGCATAGGACATGCCCGTTTTGGAGCGACGTTGAGCCCATTTGGCCAAAGCATCAGGATCTAGAGCAACCAGGGCGGTCACATAGGTGCGATCATTGCCGATGGCGACCACTTGGCTGATATAGGGACATGCCGCCATGACAGCATTTTCCACCTTTTGAGGTGCGACATATTTGCCATTTGACGTTTTGAAAAGATCTTTCTTCCGATCTGTGATCGTCAAATACCCCTCATCGTCAAGATGACCGATATCTCCTGTGGAGAACCATCCGTCACGAAACGCCTCAGCGTTTTCTTGATCGAGATTGTGATATCCGCGTGCGATCGTAGGACCTTTCAGCAGGATTTCTCCATCTTCAGCGATAGCCACTTCTAAACCGGGGACGGCTTGTCCAACCGTTCCGGTTTTGATCCGATCGGGGTGATTGACGAAGGCGATAGCGGCTGTCTCCGTTGCTCCATAGCCTTCAAAGATGGTGATATTGGCTCTGGCGAACCATTCTTGAACTTCAGGGGCTAATTTTGCCGATCCGCTAATCATGAATCGCATCCGTCCACCCAATTTATTGCGCAAGACGGAAAAGACCAGGCGATCAGCTATCGCCATCTTCACTCTCAGATGGAGGGGAAGTACGCGTTGATCGCGCTGATATTCACGGGCGCTACGTCCAGTGGCAAAAGCCCAACGCGAGATACGTCCCTTTAATCCTTTGGATGGATTCATCGTCACAACAGCGGCACGAACCTTTTCAAAGATACGTGGAACGCCTACCAAGATGGTGGGATGGGTGACGCTGAGCCCATGCATGATCCGATCGACCCGCCCATCAACGACAGCTTGGAAACCGACAGCCATCTGAACCGCTAGGAGATCGCGTCCAAAAACATGGGCTAAGGGCAGCCAGAGGTAGCACAGATCATCGTGGTTGACGAAATCCATTTTTTTGATGGCATAGCCTTCATGAGTCCATGCGCGATGAAGTAATTCCACTCCTTTAGGACGTCCAGTCGTTCCCGACGTGTAGATCAACGTTGACAGATGATCGGCAGTGATAGAAGCGATCGCAGAATCGATAGCCGTAGGGTTCTTGTCGAGATAGGTGCGTCCGCGCTCCATCATCTGATCCCAGGTGACCACACGGTCACGATCGATATCGTCATCGCAATCATCGTCGATAAGCACGATGGTATGAATTTGAGAATGATAGGAGCCGTCTCGATACACCTTGGCTAATTGGCTAGAATTCTCGACAAATAAGATCACCGAATTGGAATCTTCAATGATGAATTCCACCTCGTCAGCGGTGGTATTGGGATAGATCGTCGTCGTCGCTCCTGCTGCGCTGGCAATGGCTAGATCGGCTACGATCCACTCGTAGCGTGTCGAGCATGCGATAGCGACCCTTTGTTCTAGGCGCAACCCGGAAGCTATCAAAGCCGCCGCGAGGATATCGACGTCATCGCGCACATGAGCCCACGTGATATCGCGATAATCATCCCCTACGGGAATGGTATAGGCGATAGCTTCAGGACGATAAGCCACTCGCGAACGGAACATGGCTGGATAGCTTTGAGGATCCTCAGCTATCGGCACTATCGTCTTCGCGGCTTGATTCATCAATTCTTCTTTCTGTGGAGGCGACCACCAACGTTCGTTTCTCAAACGACCTTTCGATCCTATCGCGATAAGCCGAAGTCCCAGAATACGATCTCGACTAAGAAAATGGGTACAAGATTGTAAGATACCTTTCATGTCTGATCGTCATAATCGCGAATTTCGTGATGATGAACGCCAACTATGGCGCAACTGGCTAGGGTCTATTGCCGTTCTTAGCGAAAACTTCACTGCCGCCCTTCGCCGTCATGGGATTGATCTCAATCATTTCGAAGTCTTGTTACGACTTTCCGAAGCAGATGGGCATCGTATTCGCATGTCGCACCTTGCCGAGCAGTGCTATCAATCGCGATCGCGCCTGAGCCATACGATCAAGTCAATGGAGCGTAAGGGATTCATCATCCGCCAAGATGATCTATGCGACCGCCGTGGTGTGATCGCAATTTTGACCGATGAGGGGAAAGCTCTTCTTAAAAGAGCACAGCCAGACTATTTGGACTGTCTTTTCACCTCTTTAATCGATCCCATCGGTGAGGATCTTCCCACTGTTTCTCGTGCTCTAGTTTCAATCATCACCCACGGGGATCGTGAGGCTCGATAGCGATCACTATGAGCAAAGTGGAGAGGTTATATCAGGCGCGTCAACGTTTTCTAGATCTTCTAGATGACCATAGCTGTTTGGATACCTCTCGACTCACGCGCGCTATCTATTCCTCCGACGCTTCAATCTATCGTCTTCTCCCTCTCATCGTCGCTACTCCGCGCACGAAAAAAGAGGCATTAGATATCATCCGAACAGCTTTAAAAGCTGAATTACCTATCACCGCTCGAGGAGCGGGAACATCGTGTGCCGGTAATGCGATCGGAGAAGGACTTATCGTTGACTTTTCCGTCCATCTCAACACCATTCTCGATTTGGATACCGCATCGGGTATCGCACGGGTGGAACCAGGGGTCGTTCAAGCTCAACTCCAACGTCAAGCTCAAATATATGGATGGCGTTATGGACCAGATCCTTCTACTGCAAATCGATGCACCATAGGCGGAATGATCGGCAATAACGCATGTGGACCTCGCGCTTTGGGATATGGGAAGACTTCTGATACCTTGGTCAGCCTCGACCTGCTCACCGCTCATGGAGATCTGCTCAGGATCACCAAAGATAAGGTATTTCCCATCGATGATGAGGGGAAACCCTTAGGATCTTCTAGCGATTTTTTCGATTCTTTCCTCTCTACCATCGATCGTTTCTCTTCACATATCGATAGGGAATGTGGACGTTTTTCACGTCAGGTTTCGGGATATTCTTTCGAGCATCTCATCCATGGCGATTTCGCCCGTTTTTTTGCTGGAACGGAAGGCACTTTGGGCATCGTGATCGAAGCGAGTGTTCAGCTCAGCCGAGATCCTTCCTCAACGCTCATGGTAGCTCTCGGCTATCAATCGATGCCTTTAGCCGCAGATGATATGCCGATCATCACCACTTTTTCTCCCACGGCTTGCGAAGGTCTCGATCGTCGTTTGCTCTCTTTGGTTGAACAGCGAGGAGGCTGCCTTCCTCCCCTGCCCGATGGGGATGCCTGGACGCTGGTTGAGCTGGGGGGTAACAGTCATGATGAGTGTCGCAGACGAGCTGCCGCTTTGATCGATCAGTGTTCAGCAGATGAAGCATGGATTATCGACAACCCAGACCAAGCTCGTCGTTTGTGGACGATTCGTTCAGATGCCGCAGGATTAGCCGGTGTCGCCTTGGATAATCCCGCTCATGCCGGATGGGAAGATGCCGCTGTCCCCGTGGCCTATCTTGGTGATTATCTGCGAGAATTCGATCGTCTTTTAGATCGCTATGATCTACATGCTTTACCCTATGGACATTTCGGTGAAGGGTGTGTCCACTGTCGTATCGATTTTCCTTTCGCTCGACCAGATGGAGCTGAGGTTTTTTCCTCCTTCATGGTCGATGCTGCCCGTCTGATAGCCCGATTCAACGGTTCTCTTTCTGGAGAGCATGGAGATGGACGAGCTCGCTCTGAACTGTTAGAGATCATCTATTCACCACAGATCATCTCGTTGATGAAAGAGACGAAAGATCTTTTTGATCCCAAGAGACTTTTCAACCCTGGAGTGATTGTTGATCCAGATTCGCTGACCGATGATATCCGCTGGATGCGAGCTGCGCATTCTTCACTGATGAACTCTCACGAAGCATTTTCCGCTCATGCCCTTCGCTGTACAGGGGTTGGCAAATGCATTGCGGCATCATCTGCATCTCAGGTGATGTGTCCCAGCTTTGAAGCTAGCGGACAACAGCACCATTCCACTCGTGGACGAGCCCGAGTCCTTCAAGAACTGATCGATTCATCGCTGATTTCCCGTTGGGATAGCCCTGAGGTAACTCAAGCTTTAGAGATGTGTCTGGCATGTAAAGGATGTCGCCGCGACTGTCCGACTGGCGTCGATATGGCTTCCTTAAAATCTCAGGTTCTTTCCCATCGCTATCGCGGTCGTCTTCGTCCACCTTCTCACTATTCGATGGGATGGCTTCCGCTATGGGGACGTATCATTCAAAAATTTAGACTGGGAAGTTTTGTCAATTCACTGATCAATCTTCCAGGTCTTTCTCACCTCATACGTTGGATGGGCGGTATCGATCCTGCTCGTCCTATCCCCACTTTCCGTTCAGACGGGTTGGCATCGTCTCGTATAGATAATCCTCCCTCTGCCCATAATCCTCCTGTCGCTGTTTGGGTGGATTCTTTCAACGATGCTTTCAGCACTCCGCTCGTAAATGCAACGGTGCAGTTGTTGAAGCGTCTAGGTTTTGATGTCCGGATTATTTCCTCTGCTCAGGCCTGTTGTGGATTGACCTGGATCACGACGGGGCAACGCGATAAAGCTCGCTCATTATTGACTCGTTCTCTTGAGACCCTCTACCCCATCGCTCAAGCCTCCATCCCGATCATTGGACTCGAACCGAGCTGTTTGGCCGTGTGGTTTTCCGATGTGGACGAGTTGATCGACGATGAGCGTATCGATACCGTTCGCTCATCGATGAGAACCTTAGCTCAATTTCTCAACGATATAGACGAATTCACCATTCCCGATCTGTCAGATCTGACATTGATCGTCCAACCGCATTGCCATCACCGTTCGGTGATGGGATGGGAAGCTGAACATGCCCTTCTAACAGCCACAAAAGCTCACATCTCCACTCTTAAAGGATGCTGTGGATTAGCGGGAAATTTTGGCATCGAGAAAGGACATTATGATTTTTCCGTCTCGGTGGCTCAAACCCATCTACTCAGCGCTCTCGATCAGGCAGATGAGAATACCTTGATCCTCGCAGACGGTTTTTCCTGCCGTAAACAGATCTCGGATCTTCGCTCCATGCGTTCGCTGAGCCTGGCAGAGTTAATGATTTTCGCTATGGATCGTAGATCAAGCTGATAGAGAGCTTCTATGACGAGATAGAGATCACAGATCCACTCTGTGAATCTGTGATCTCGCAGTGGATCTCAGTCACGCATTAAGCGACGATGCTTGCTGGCATGGGGGCGAGCAGCTTCCTCACCAAGACGTTCCACTTTATTCTTCTCGTAGTCAGCAAAGTTTCCTTCAAACCAGAACCAACGAGGAATACCGTTATCGTCTTCACCCTCCCAGGCAAGGATATGTGTGGCAACACGGTCTAGGAACCAGCGATCGTGAGAGATCACGACGGCACAGCCAGGGAATTCCAGAAGAGCATCTTCCAATGACTGCAGAGTTTCGACGTCCAAATCGTTCGTCGGCTCGTCCAAAAGCAACAGGTTACCGCCTTGCTTCAATGTCAATGCCAAGTTGAGACGGTTGCGCTCACCACCAGAGAGGACACCGGACGGCTTTTGCTGATCGGGACCTTTGAAACCGAAGGAGGCGACATAGGCACGGCTAGCCATCTCGAAATTGCCAACCTTGAGATAGTCCAGACCATCAGATACGACTTCCCATACGTTGTCGTCAGGATTGATACCTTCACGACTTTGGTCGACATAGCTGATCTGGACTGTCTCTCCGACACGAATGGAACCGGAATCTGGTTCTTCTTGTCCGACGATCATCTTGAAAAGAGTCGATTTACCAACACCGTTGGGACCGATCACACCGACGATACCTGCTCGAGGAAGATCGAAGGTCAATCCATCGATCAAGACTCGATCTCCAAAGGATTTCTTCAAATCCTTCACTTCTAAAACCACATTGCCTAGACGAGGACCGGGAGGAATATTGATCTCACTCGGATCGATCTTGCGGTTGCGTTCAGCCTCAGCTGCCAATTCCTCATAGCGGGCTAGACGAGCTTTATTCTTTGCTTGACGTGCTTTCGGACTTGAGCGCACCCACTCCAAATCCTTTTCAAGAATCTTGGCTCGTTTGGCATCTTTTAATC
>JAEZYG010000091.1 GCA_023419175.1 Actinomycetes bacterium | reverse complement strand
CCTCCACTGGTCAACCAGCGAGCTGGTTTTTCAAAGGGAAGAAAATGGGATGACCACATTTGATGTTGTCCCACTCCTGTGACGAAGATCGCATCTGATGCGAGTTCACCGAGACGCTGAATGACATATTGCGGACTGAGACGTCCATCATCGATCTCATCCCATGCCAGTGGATAGCGTTCCTTCAAGCCCAGCAGATAATTCGTCCACGATGACCAATCGGGAAGATGAATATTGCTCAATAACTCACATAGTCCGTTGAGGGCATTCTTGGCATCGGCCACGACCGGAACATCGACAATGCGATTCTTCCCGATTTCAGCCGGATCGATATCGATATGAATGACGCGAGCATCAGGGGCGAAAGAATCGAGTTTTCCTGTGACGCGATCATCAAAACGCGTCCCGACAGCGATCATCACATCGCATCGTTGGAGAGCGCCCACCGCAGCTACTGTCCCGTGCATTCCCGGCATCCCCATATGCAGATGATGAGAATCGGGAAGGGCGCCTCTGGCCATCAAGGTGGTGACGAAAGGAATTTTTGTCCGTTCCACGAAATCGCTGAGTTCAGACCAGGCACGCGATTTGATCACTCCGCCACCGATATAGAGGGCGGGACGTTTCGCTTTTTCGATCAATTCGACAGCTTGTTTGAGTTGCAATTTATGAGCTCTGACCGTCGGCTTATAGCCTGGAAGTATCAACTCGTCTGACCAATCGAAGACAGCTTTCGATTCGAGAGCATCTTTAGCGATATCGACAAGGACAGGTCCTGGACGTCCGCTTGAAGCGATATGGAAAGCAGCTTTAATCGTCTCAGGAATGTCTTCTGCCCGTTTGACAAGGAAATTGTGTTTGGTGATCGGTGCAGTAATTCCTTTGATATCGGCTTCTTGAAAAGCATCTGTACCGATGAAACGGGAATTGACCTGTCCGGTGATCGCAACGATAGGAACCGAATCGAGATAGGCATCTGCGATGGGAGTGACAAGATTGGTCGCCCCCGGACCAGATGTAGCCATACATACCCCGACTCGTCCTGTAGCTATCGCATATCCTTCAGCGGCATGTCCCGCTCCTTGCTCATGGCGGGTCAAAATATGCGTGATAGACGAAGTAAAGAGCGGATCATAAGCAGGCAAGATCGCTCCCCCAGGGATACCGAAAACGACTTCTACTCCGCACCGTTCTAAGGAAGCAATTAAAGCTTGAGCTCCTGTCAAAAGCTGCTGAGAGCAATGACTATCTGTCATCGGTACTCCTTTCATGGTCTCGCAATAAAAAACCCTCGGCCGCTAAGCAGACGAGGGAGCGCTTCGTAGAACTACGAAGCGCTAAAGAATTACGATGACCTGGTGTGATGTCATATACGTATGATGACATCTTCTTTCTCAGATGGAAAAGAAAGTTCACAATGTGAGATCGCTAGCCTGTGGGCTCTTCCTCACCTCGATACCACGTTGGTGCAGGTATTCCTTCACCTGATCGATCGTGAAGCGTCCATAGTGGAAAACGCTTGCAGCTAGAAGGGCATCGGCTCCCGCGTGAGCTGCCTCATAGAAATCTTCAAGTTCGCCTGCTCCCCCCGAGGCGATCAAAGGGATGGAGCAGTGTTGACGTGCTGTTGTAATCATCTCGATATCGAAACCAGACGTCGTTCCATCCGCATCCATTGAGGTGAGCAAGATCTCCCCAGCTCCTCGCTCCTGAGCCTCTTTAATCCATGCCATCGCATCGATTCCAGCATCACGACGTCCGCCGTGGGTGGTCAATCCGTATCCAGATGGCTGGCTCGGATCTTTCCTCGCATCGACACTGAGGACAATGACTTGATTGCCGAAACGCTGGGCTATCAGATCGATAAGTTCAGGATGAGCGATAGCGGCCGTATTGATTCCGACCTTATCTGCACCGCTCCTTAAAAGAGCATCGACATCATCTACAGTGCGCACACCTCCACCGACAGTGAGGGGGATAAAGACCGATTCAGCACATCTGGCAACCATCTCATATGTGGTGGCACGGTGCTCGTAAGAGGCGGAAATATCGAGAAAGGTCAGTTCGTCTGCTCCACTTGCCGCATAGTGAGTAGCCAATTCGACAGGATCTCCAGCATCGATCAGATCGAGAAAATTAACTCCTTTGACCACCCTGCCACCTTGAACATCCAAACAGGGAATGAGACGAATCGTGACAGCCATGGCTCTACCCTAGTCCCTCTCACCGGCGTCATCGTCCATCTCGATATATGTGAGATCTTGATCGACCAATCCTCGCTTCATCACCGCCACCAGGTCTCTACAGCGCTGAGAGATCACTGCGCTATCGCAAATCTGAGCGATTTGTGATGCTAAATCGATGACCTGTCTTAGCCAACGGATAACATCGCCGATGGGCATGGTATGTCCGTCCATGATCGTTGATAACGATGCTCCTGCTGCCCAGCTATAGGCGATGGAGGAAAATCCAATATCTTTCATCTCAACGCGTTGAACGCGATGATCCGATTCAATTCGTCCGATCTCAGCCCAAAGAAAACGCAGTTGAGATTGCACCTTTTCACTACCTCGATCCGGCATCCGATAGTTATCGAGATGGTAGCCCGGACGAGCCTCGTAGACCATCGTCGACAAGACAGCCGCCAATTGCGGAAGATCACATGAATCGAAAATTCCACGTCTGATCGCCTCACAGATCAGCAAATCATGATCATTATAGATCCGCGCCAGCATCTGTCCTGCTTCGGTCAGCTCATCGGATTCTATATATCCCAAGGAATCGAGAACAGCGCAGATCCGATCAAAACGAGAGGCGATAGAGTTTAACCTCTGCCTGGTCTTATGTCTCACTTCGTCTTTATCGCGTTCTAAACGCAATGCCTCTTCGGCATAGCGGGCATGAATTTCTCGATCTTCACAGCGATGTACAGGATGGGCACGCATCTCGATTCTCATCATCTCGATCTGTGTCATCATCTTCTGATCGCTTCTAATACAGTGCGCTTGTGCCTGGTCTTCATCAAGCGATTCCGCACGTAGACGTAAAGCCTTCAATACCGCCTTGCGATCTTTCGCAGAATGCGGATCGAAGCGTCGAGGGATCCGGATTTTAGAAAATGGACGAATTTCAACATTCAGATCAGCAAAGCCAAGTTGAACCAAACCGCTTTTCATCGTCATGACATAGGGGAATCCCTCATGACGTCTCGTGGCGATCACAGCTGCCCACCCGCGGTATTTACCCGAAGGAATCCAGATCACATCTCCTTCAGACAGAGAGGCGAGGCAATCGCGTATCGCATCGCGGCGATCGCGTTTACGCATCTTTGCCATTTCGCTTTCAGCGATCGAAATTCTATCTCTCAGACGAGCATATTCTTCAATATCTCCGCGTTCACACCGCGCTTTTCCCCAGAGAAGAGCGGCTTGCTGAGCGTGCTGTTGAGCCTTTTTTGCCCAGGTCACAACCGATCTATCAGCTTGAAATTGAGCAAAGGATTGTTCGAGCAGTGAACGAGCTTGGCGTCTTCCCACAGAACCAACCAGATTGACCGCCATGTTATAGCTTGGGGTGAAACTGGAGCGAAGCGGATAGGTACGACGTGAGGCTAAAGCCCCCACCATTTTGGGATCCATACCAGTGCGCCAGAAGATCACGGCATGTCCTTCGGTATCGATTCCACGTCTGCCGGCTCGTCCAACAAGCTGAGTGAATTCTCCTGGAGTCAGTTCAGCATGCGATTGCCCGTTATATTTCACAAGTTTTTCGATGACCACCGTCCGCGCAGGCATATTGATACCCAAAGCCAGAGTTTCAGTAGCGAAAACGACCTTGAGATAGCCTTCAGCGAAAGCCCTTTCGATGATCGTTTTATAAATCGGCAAGATACCTGCGTGATGAGCTGCAATTCCACGCATAAGACAGTGGATGAATCTATCCCATCCGACGACGCGACGATCCTCTTCACGAAGAGACGAACCCAATCGATGAGCCAGCTGGAAGATCTGTTCCTTTTCTTCGGCTGTTGTCAAATCCAGATCGGAACCGAGAAGATGGGAAACAGCTTGATCGCATCCCTGCCG
>JAEZYG010000083.1 GCA_023419175.1 Actinomycetes bacterium | reverse complement strand
CGGCAGGGCCCGCCTGACTTTGAATCAGGATTAGCGACGCAGGTTCGACTCCTGCCCGGGGAACCACAGTGTTCGACCTCAATAGGAGTCATGGTGGATACTCAAGCCGAGGTGAGTGCGGTTATCGTCTTGGCGGCAGGGGGCGGAACGCGAATGAAATCGCGGATCTCCAAATTGCTGCATCGACTCGCTGGTCGTCCACTCGTCTCCTGGGCATTAGATGCTGCTCGATCCCTTCATCCCAATTATCTGTGCGTCGTCATCGGACATCTCAAAGAGCAGTTGGAAGCTCATCTCGCCGACGCTAACGACCTGATCTTTGCTGAACAACCTGAACGCAATGGGACGGGAGGAGCTGTCCGCTGCGCATTCGATGTTTTGGAATCCGCCGCGCCTCTTAACGGTGCTGTCGTTGTCACCTATGCCGATACGCCGATGCTGTCCGCTGACACCTTGACATCCATGGTCGCGACCCATAAGGAAAGCGGGAATGCGTGCACCATTTTGACCGCTCGGATCGATGATCCATCTGGATATGGACGCATCATCCGCGATGGTCAGTCGGTTGTCGCCATTGTCGAGCATAAAGACGCCACCCCAGAGCAGTTAGAGATCGACGAGATCAATTCCGGTATCTATGTTTTCGATGCCGATCTTTTGCGTGCGGCTCTACCGACCTTACAGGCCAATAACACCCAAGGGGAGCTTTATATCACCGATGTGGTCGCCTATGCCTGTTCTCAAGGTCTGCAGGTGGGGGCTTTCACTTTGGACGATATCTGGCAAACCCAAGGTATCAACGATCGCGTGCAGTTGGCTGCGATGAATGCCGAAGTCAACCGCCGTATCTGTCACCACTGGATGAAAGAAGGGGTGACGATCATCGATCCCAATTCCACCTGGATCGACGCGGACGTGACCTTGGCTCGCGATGTGACGATCTTCCCCTCCACCCAGCTTTATGGCGCCACCACAGTCGATGAAGGATCCCAGATCGGACCGGGAACAACCTTGCGCGATGTGACTGTCGGCAGCGATGCCATCGTCGAACGCACCCATGCGGAATCTGCACAGATCGCTGCTGGTGCTCAGGTGGGTCCGTTCTCTCGTCTGCGCCCAGGAACTTATCTGGGGCGCAATGGAAAGATCGGCTCTTTTGTCGAGACGAAAAACGCTCGCATCGGCGAAGGATCCAAGGTTCCTCATCTGACCTATTGCGGTGATGCTGAATTAGGTCAGGGAGTCAATGTTGGTGCAGGGACGATCTTTGCCAATTATGACGGAGAGCATAAATCTCCTACCCATCTTGGCGATCATGTCTTTATCGGTTCGAATTCGGTGATCGTTGCACCTGTCGATATCGCTGACGGAGCTTTTGTGGCCGCTGGATCAGCAGTGGTCGATGACGTTCCCGCAGGAGCTCTCGCTGTCGCGCGCTCAACTATGCATCTCTCTCATGGCTGGGTGGACAAACGCCGTCCCAGCTCGAAGGCGGCTGAAGCAGCTGCCACCCATGACCACACCTGTCACCACACCATCGTCGAGGCACGCCAGCGTCTAGCTCAGGAGGAAAAGTGAGCGGAGTCAAACGCCCAACCAATAAGCATCTGATGCTCTTTTCGGGCAGATCGAATCCGGAATTAGCTCAAGAAGTTGCACGTCTCATGGGGGTTGAGCTGACTCCGTCACGCCTAATCACCTATGCCAATTCCGAGATCTACGTCCGATATGAGGAATCGGTGCGAGGAAGCGATGCTTTCGTCATCCAATCCCATCCCGCTCCGGTCAACGAGTGGTTGATGGAACAGCTCATCATGGTCGATGCTCTCAAACGAGCTTCCGCTAAGCGTATTACTGTTGTCGCGCCTTTCTATCCCTATGCCCGCCAGGATAAGAAGCATCTGGGACGTGAACCCATCTCTGCCCGTTTGATCGCCGATCTTTTCTGGACAGCTGGAGCGGATCGTATCATCAGCTTGGATTTGCACACCTCGCAGATCCAAGGTTTCTTCAATGGTCCGCTGGATCATCTGACCGCGTTGCCCGTATTGGCTGACTACGTCGCCGATAAATATGACCTGTCGAAGATGACGATCGTCAGCCCCGATGCTGGACGTGTTCGTCTCGCCGATGCCTGGTCGGATCGTCTAGGTGCTCCCTTGGCGATCATCCATAAGCGTCACGATGTGAATGTCGCCAATCAGGTGAAGGTGCACGAAGTGGTCGGTGAGGTCGCTGGACGTACCTGTCTGCTCGTCGATGACATGATCGATACCGGCGGTACGATCTGCCAGGCGGCTCAGGCTCTCATGGACAATGGTGCCGAGAGGGTTATCGCTGCCTCCACCCATGCCGTTTTGTCAGGTCCTGCTGCTGAGAGGATTAACGCGACTCCTTTCGAAGAGGTTATCTTCACCAATACTTTGCCGATCAGCTCTAAGATCAATATTCCGAAGATGACGGTTTTGTCGATTGCACCTCTGCTTGCCCGTGCGATCCATGAAATCTTCGAGGACGGGTCGGTGACGAATCTTTTTGACGGACCGATCTGCTAACCGAGTGGATTTCGTTCACACCGGATAAGCGCGCTATGCTTATCCGGTTGCCTGGCGAGGGAGAAAATCCGTAATCGACTGGTAGACCGCGATGCGGCCATCGATTGTCGTTAGGCGCTTCCATACGCTGAGATAAGGAGAAACGATGGCTCACACCATCAAGCTGACTGCTGAAGCTCGCGAATCTTTTGGAAAGGGTGCCGCTCGTCGCATCCGTCGCGAGAACAAGATTCCCGCCGTGATCTATTCCAATGGCGAAACCCCGGATCATATCGTCCTTCCCGGACACGAAGCCATGTTGGCTTTGCGTCAGGCAAATGCTTTGCTCGATATCACCATGCCGAATGGTGACCATCAGCTCGCGTTGCCGAAGCTCGTCCAGCGCCATCCGGTTCGCGATCAAATCCTTCACGTGGATTTGCTCAAGGTTGAGCGCGGCGAGAAAGTGTCCGTCCAGGTGCCCATCAGCGTCGTCGGTGAATCTGCTCCCGATACTTTGGTCAACCACGATGTTGTCGAGTTGAGCGTTTTGGCTGACGCTACCGATATTCCCACTGGCTTTGAGGTCTCGGTCGATGGACTTGAGGTGGGCGCCCAGATCGTCGCTGGCGATATCGCTTTGCCCGCCGGTGTCGAGTTGGATGTGGAGGCAGATCTTCTCCTCGTTTCCATCACCGCTGCTTTGAGCGAAGAGCAACTTGAAGCTGAGCTGGAGACTCCTGGAGAAGGAGATGAAGCTGAGGAAGCCGCTGCTGACGCCGAGTGATCTCTATGACGGGAGAACCATACGATGAGTCCATGGTTGATTGTCGGCCTCGGTAATCCCGGAATTGACTATGAGATGACCAGACATAATGTCGGTTATCTCGTTGTGGACGAGCTCGCCTGCCGTGCGCGGGCGAGCTTTACCCGTCTTGGATCCTCTCAAGCTCAGGTGGTGAGTACCACGATCACTTCCGCTGGTATCGGAATTCCTGGAGGTGAGAAGGTGATTGTGGCAAAGCCGGGAACCTATATGAACAATTCCGGTCAAGCTGTTGCCTCCCTTGCTTCTTTCTATAAAATTCCTGCCGATCGCATCGTTGTTATCCACGATGAGCTCGATCTTGATCTTGGACGTCTACGTCTCAAGATCGGGGGAGGGGATAACGGACATAACGGCTTGCGTTCAATTAGAGCTCATCTTAAGACGGGGGATTTTTACCGTATTCGTTTCGGTATTGGACGTCCACCAGGGACGATGGGGGTAAGCGATTATGTCTTGCGTCGCTTCTCTAGATCGGAACGAGACGATCTCACTTCGGTCATATCTCTCGCGGCTGACGCAGCCGAAATATTGACAACAGTGGGATTAACTGAAGCCCAAAATCGCTATAACAGCTAGAGAAAAGGGGAAATGATGTCTGCTCTGGTTGACCATCTGAGATCTGGTCAGATCGCTTCCCTCGCCGAGCAGGCAGCTCATCTCGCCACTTTGGATGTGGTGGCTACGGCAGGTCGTCCAGCGATCTTAGCGGCTTTAGCCGAGCAGGTCGATCAGATGCTCTTGGTGGTCACTTCAACCTATCGAGAAGCTGAACAGTTAACGGAATCTATTTCGACGTTAATCGATCCCGATAGGGTCTGCTATTACCCGGCATGGGAAACCTTGCCTCACGAACGGCTTTCTCCGCGTTTCGATACGGTCGGTAAGCGCTTGCAGATCGCGCGAAAACTGACAGAAGGCGACAGTCTTTCTGTGGTGATTGCCCCTATCCGCTCTTTGCTTCAACCTCAGGTAGCCGATTTAGGTCAGATCTGTCCTGTTGAGATCGAGGTAGGCAAAGACTATGAGATTTCCCAGCTGAGTCAAGATTTGACCGCCGCAGCTTATACCAGGGTGGACTTGGTGGAAAGGCGCGGCGAATATGCTGTTCGAGGTGGGATTGTCGATCTGTTCATTCCCACAGCAGATCATCCAGTGCGGATCGACTTTTTCGGTGACGAGATCGAGTCGATCACCGAATTTGCAGTCGCCGATCAGCTTTCGACCGATCGCCGTTTGGATAAAGTGGTCGCTCAGCCATGTCGGGAATTGCTTCTTAATGATGATGTGAGAGCGAAAGCTGACGCTTTGATCGAGGATCATCCGCATCTGGCTGAGATCTTGGAAAAAATTGCTCAAGGACAGCCATGCGAAGGTATGGAAGCTCTCATTCCTGCCTTAGTCGATCGCTTGGAATTATTGGTCGATATCGTCCCGGACAAGACGCTTGTCATTCTTCTTGATCCCGAGCTGGTGCTTACCAGGGCAGATGAACTGGTGGCGACGAGTAAGGAATTCCTTCAAGCGGGATGGGCTGCTGCCGCTCAGGGCGGTAAGGCTCCTATCGATTTGAAACGAAGCGCCTATCGCACGGTGGCAGACGTTCGTTTAAGGGCGATGGAGCGTGGACTTCATTGGTGGACGATATCTGCTTTCAACGCGGGCGAACAGGTAGAGGCGAATGATGCCATTTCCACCGATAGCCTCATTGCGCGTATGGTCATCGATTCTCATACGATGCCTAATGCTCATGGTGATAGCCATGTCTTTATCGAGCAGATTCGCTCCGATAACGCTTCAGGTAAGACCGTTGTGCTCAGCGCTGAGGGAAGCGGGCCTGCACGCAGAATGGTTGAGATGCTCCAAGAAGCCGATATTCCAGCGGTTTTATGCCATGATGATCTGGCTCCTCGTGGGGTTATCAGCGTCATCATCAGCGGATTACGACATGGTTTTTCGTTAGATGATCCATCGATTTCTCTCTATACGGCAGCAGATCTGACAGGTCATGCGGCTGTGCGTAGCCAGCGCAAGATGCCGGCGAAGAGGCGATCCCAAATCGTCCCTTTAGAACTGGTAGCCGGAGATCTTCTCGTCCATCAGCAACATGGAGTTGGACGCTATGTCGAGATGATGACCAGAACGGTTGCGGGAGCTACTCGCGAATATCTGGTGATCGAATATGCCCCCTCTAAGAGAGGTCACCCTGGAGATCGTCTCTATGTGCCAGTAGAACAGCTCGACGAGGTCACACGATATGTCGGTGGAGATAATCCCCATCTGGACAAGATGGGGGGAGCGGATTGGAAGGCGCGTAAGGCTAAAGCTCGCAAAGCTGTCCGTGAGATCGCTGAGGGATTGATTAAGCTCTATGCCGCCCGTCAGGCTTCTCAAGGGCATGCTTTCGCTCCTGATACTCCCTGGCAACGAGAATTGGAAGATGCCTTTTCCTATACGGAAACTCCCGATCAGCTCGCTGCTATCAATGAGGTCAAAGCCGATATGGAGAAGGTCGTTCCGATGGATCGTCTCATCTGTGGAGATGTGGGATATGGAAAGACCGAGATCGCAGTTCGCGCAGCATTCAAAGCCGTCCAGGACGGTAAACAGGTTGCCGTCTTGGTTCCTACGACTCTGCTTGTCCAGCAACATGCTCAAACCTTCATCAACCGCTATGCGGGTTTTCCGGTGACGGTGGCTTCCCTCAGCCGTTTCCAGACCGCGAGTGAGACGCAACGTATTCTCGATGGTTTGGCCTCTGGACGTATCGATATCGTCATCGGTACACATGGTCTATTCGCTTCCCGCGTGCACTTTAAAGATCTCGGATTGGTCATTGTGGACGAGGAACAGCGTTTCGGTGTCGAGCATAAAGAGGCGTTGAAGAAGTTAAAAGTCAACGTCGATGTCCTATCGATGAGCGCAACTCCAATTCCGCGAACCTTGGAGATGGCAGTGACAGGTATTAGAGAGATGTCTACCATCGCCACCCCACCTGAGGAACGCCATCCTGTCTTGACCTTCGTTGGAGCCTATGACAGAGGACAGGTGAGTGCAGCGATCCGCCGCGAACTCGCCAGAGAAGGGCAGGTCTTTTTCATTCACAATCGCGTGACCGACATCGATAAGATCGCAGCTCAACTGCGTGAAGATGTCCCCGAAGCTCGCGTGATGACCGCGCATGGACAGATGAGCGAACGCAGTCTCGAACAGGTCATGATCGAATTCGCTGAGAGAAGAGCAGATGTTTTGGTCTGCACCACTATCGTCGAGTCGGGAATCGATATTTCAACGGCTAATACATTGATTGTGGACAGAGCGGAGAGGATGGGTCTATCTCAATTGCATCAGCTTCGCGGACGAGTCGGTCGTGGACGAGAGAGGGGATATGCCTATTTCCTCTATCCGCCGGATAAACCTTTGACGGCTACTGCCCATGATCGTCTCGCCGCTCTAGCCGCCCATACGGATTTGGGGGCGGGCATGGCGATCGCGATGAAAGATTTAGAGATTAGGGGAGCGGGAAATCTGCTCGGTGCTGAACAGTCTGGACATATCGCCGATGTCGGTTTCGACCTCTATATCCGCATGGTGGGGGAGGCTGTCGCCGCCTATCGCGGTCAAAGCGTTATCGAAGAATTGCCTCAGATGCGCATCGAATTGCCAATTGAGGCCCATCTTCCCGTGGACTATGTGGAATCTGAACGTCTGCGTTTGGAAATCTATGCGCGTTTAGCCGAGGTGAGAGATGAAGCCGATCTGGTAGCTCTTCGTGAGGAATTGATCGACCGTTACGGTCCTATTCCCGATTCTGCAGCCATGCTGATCGATGTGGCACGATTCCGATTGGCATGCCGTCATGCGGGTATCACGGAGGTGATCGCCCAGGGGAATACGATCAAATTCGCACCTGTGGATCAACGTGTTTTACCTGACGGACGTCTGGTCGATCTCGAAGAGTCACGTCAATTGCGTCTAGGGCGTCTCTATCCGAGAAGCGTGATAAAGAAAGCGACCAATTCCGTGCTCATTCCCAGACCCTATAGCTCGGGTATTCCTGCCCGTCCCTATGAAGGTCGCGATATGCTCGAATGGGCTTCTGCCGTGCTGAAAGCGGTCTTTACCCCTTAAAATGACACTATCGATCGATTGCAACCAGGAGAGAAAGATGAAAAAGCGCTGGGCATTGGCTGTTTCGGCTCTCGCTGTGACCTTGATGGCGGGATGTTCGCCCGCTGGGGGAACGGCGGCTACCGTCAACGGAATTCCCATTCGCGATAGCCTGGTCTCCTCATGGGCTGAAGGATGCGCTCAAGCTCTCAGCAATCACCCAACCTTAGCCCAAAGTGCTGGTAGCCTACGTCCGCAGATGGCGAAGTGGGCGATTCTTGATCAGATGAGCAGTCAATATATTGAACAATCCGGTGGGGCGATTGTCACGCCGAGCGAAAGCGAATTGCGCGACTATGTCACCCAGAGGGGTTTGGGAGATCTTTTCTCCAACGAGCAATGCGCTCAGGCTGCCTATGGAATCGCCCGTCATGACCGTCTTGCTCTATCTTTAGGGGCTTCCGCATCGCAATATTTGACCGCTTTTAATGTGGAACTCAATCCCCGCTATGGAACGTGGGATCCTAGCGTCTTGGGAATTATCCCTTCCGGTTCGCTGTCGCAACCTCTGTCAGCAAAGTGAACGCAGAGGGAACAGACACCGTCTCGCGCTGTCGTGATCTGGTGCAGATCATGTCCGCGCTGAGGAAGGATTGTCCGTGGTGTCGAGAGCAAGATCATCGGACTTTGGCGAAACATCTCGTTGAGGAAACAGCTGAAGTTCTCGAAGCGATCGAAGGGGCGACGCTCGATGAGGATAACCTCAAAGAGGAATTGGGTGATCTGCTCTTTCAAGTGATTTTCCACTGCCAGATCGCATCTGAGCGTCACAGTTTCACCTTTGATGAGGTTGTCCACGATCTTGCCTCCAAGATTGTGGAGCGTCACCCGTGGGTATTCGGTGATGAGGATGATCCCGACGACATGATGGCGACCTGGGAAAGCGCTAAACGCCAGGTTAAGAAACGCTCCTCTCGTCTGGACGGAATACCCGACCCTCTCAATACATTGGCGCGAGCTGCCAAGGTCATGGTTCGCACTCGCGATATAGAGATCACTCATGAGATCACAGACTCTTTCAACCATCTGAATGAACCTGAAGATTTCGGACGTCATCTCCTGGCTCTCATCGCGAAAGCTGATCGTTGCAATGTCGATGTGGATCAGGCTTTACGCATGGCATTGGACGCTGTGGAAGCCGATGTGAGATCTCGCGGGCTGTGATTTTGTGCGCGTTATCGCTCATAGGGACAAGGTTGCCGAAAGGCTAGTCGCGAAGAACCCTGATGGATAGACTTAGAGACGGTGATCATTCATCAGTCCATAGAAAGGTCAATCACCGTGGCATTAATCGAATATATCGAGGCTCGCGAGATTCTGGATTCGCGCGGCAATCCCACCGTCGAAGTTGAGGTTGTCTTGGACGACGGCGCCGCTGGTCGTGCAGGAGTCCCCTCGGGTGCTTCCACGGGTGCTTTTGAAGCCGTTGAATTGCGTGACGGAGATAAGAAG
>JAEZYG010000073.1 GCA_023419175.1 Actinomycetes bacterium | reverse complement strand
CGAACCCCTGACCTACGGCTTGCAAAGCCGTCGCTCTCCCAGCTGAGCTAATGCCCCAAAGCGTGCCCAATCTTATGACAGACACGCGACGATGACAAGTCAGCCCAAAACGGCCGAGTTCATATCCTGTGGAATGTAGCGTCCATATCCCAATGTTCTCAAAGCCTGACGTACCTTCTCGGTGGCCTCATCCAATTCCTCACCTGGAACGGATTCTTTCGCATTGGCGAAGGATAGCTCCCCTTCCCCCCATGCGGGCACGACGTGTATATGCAGATGGGGGACTTCAAATCCAGCTACTAAAAGACCTGCTCTAGGGGCGTCAAATGCCATTTCGAGAGCTAGACCGACTTTTTTCGCAATCGTCATCAGATGGCTAAGAAGGTGATCGGGAGCATCGGTATATTTCGAGATCTCCTCTCTCGGGACGACCAGCATATGTCCGTCGCTAATCGGATTGATAGAGGCAAAAACGACGCATTTTTCGTCCACCCAACAAAAACGTCCCGGTAGCTCACCGTCGATGATCTTGGAAAATACACTCGCCATATCTTTATGGTCGCATATTTCACCTGATCGGAAAACGAATGACGAAATGGACAACTAAAATACCCCCATGAGGTCACGATTCTTTCAATTAGCATCCCTCATAGTGGCGGTGATGGCATTGTCCATCTGGCGTGGACGCAAACGCCGCCGCTATGAAGCTGAATTGTGGGCTGCCGCCACCGACCCTGTGAACTAGGCGATGATGGAAAATCCTCGTTTGACAACTCTGGTGAAGAATGACGAGATCACCAGCGATACCTTACGTTCAGATCTTTTACTCGCCGTCGTCTTGACGATCTGCACCTCAGTGTGGGGAGATCTGATCGGCTCTGGTCCGCTTCGAGACGATTACCTCTTTTCCGTCATCACCTGTATCGCTATCGTGATGCCTCTTGCTTTGCGACGTCGCGCACCTTTGCTCATGATCTCACTCATGGGGATAGCCGCCCTGATTCAATTCATGGTGGTCACCTCCCCCACCTGGGCGCTCGTGGTGATCCCTTTAGGTATTCACTCGGTTGCCAGATGGGTGGAGAAGAATTCACGCTGGGCGCTCATTTCGGAGTCGCGATAGCTGTTATTGGCCCTTATCGTTGGGCGAGTCAAGATCCGTCCGCTACCAATTTTTCTCAGCTTATCCCCATATTTGCCCCTCTCGCTTTGCTGTGCACAGGCTGGGTTTTCATTCCCTATCTGCTTGGTAGACGTGATCGTGAAAACGCCTTTGCAGAATCGGAGCGCACCCGCAATGCCATCGCCCGTTATGAAGCGGAGATCGCCCATCGCGAGGAAAAAGCGCGCATGGCGGAGACGAAAACTCGCAATGAGATCGCTCGAGAATTACACGATATCGTGGCGCATTCTTTAAGCGTCATCATCGTCCAAGCTAACGGTGGTAAAGCCTTGGCGAAGAAACGTCCTGAAGCGGCTCTTGACGTGCTCGACACCATCTCGTCTACCGGGCAAGAGGCGCTGACTGAGATGCGCCGTCTAGTCGGTGTACTGCGTTCGGATCCCCATGATCCAGTTGATTATCGCCCTTCTCCTGGTATTGAAGAGATGCGCGCCATGCTCACCTCCTTCGGAGATCGGGTGGAATTGATTGTGGACGGGCAGCGTCCGCATATGAGTCAAGTGGTGCAGTTGACCATCTATCGCATCGTCCAAGAAGCATTGACCAATATCGTCAAACATGCAGGTCCTGAAGCTCGAGGAAGTGTGGTCATCAACTATACGAATCCCCACATGGTCGATGTGAAAATCATCAATTTGCCCAGCGATGATCCTCAAGCTCCCAGCCTGCATATTCCAAGTGGAGGATATGGCATCACAGGTATGCAAGAGCGAGTCTTAGCTTTAGGCGGTAAACTCATCGCGCAGCCCAGTCGCCAAGGAGGATGGATTGTCCATGCACAGATTCCTTTGGTGGCAGAGCGCTAATCTGTGAAGTCGGTATCATTAGTTGAGAGAAAACGGGGGCAGACGCGGAGGAAAGATGAGCGATAAGTTAAGGGTTTTCTTAGCAGACGATCAATCGCTAGTGCGTAGTGGTTTTCGCATGTTGATCGACGCTGAAGACGATATGGAAGTATGCGGTGAGGCGACCAATGGCCGCGGAGCTCTGGTAGCTCTCACGGCGAATCCTGCCGATGTCGTCTTGATGGATATCCGTATGCCCGATATGGACGGAGTGGAAGCGACCCGTCAGATTGTCGAGGCGAATCTTCCAACGAAAGTGCTTGTCTTAACCACTTTTGATCTTGACGAATACGTTTTCGCAGCTTTGAAGGCTGGCGCATCGGGATTCATGTTGAAAGATGCCCGTCCAGAGGATTTGCTCAATGCAATCCGTTCAGTAGCCGAAGGCGATTCCGTCATGGCTCCCTCAGCCACCAAACGTCTACTCGATCACGTCTTGCCGTCTCTTCCAGAAAAACCTGGACGGCGCGATGAGCGTTTAGATGTGCTCACTCACCGTGAGAGAGAGGTCTTGGTGGAAATCTCCAAGGGGGCGACCAATGCTGAAATCGCCCAGACTCTCTATATGGCCGAGGGGACGGTCAAGACTCATATTGGACGTCTACTGTCGAAGCTTGAGGCTCGAGATCGGGTCGGTCTTGTGCTCATCGCTTTAGAAGCGGGATTGATTTCCTAATGACACGATTGGGGGTGATATATCACCCCCAATAAACGCCTAACTTTTAGCGCGTGACTTCTTTTCACAGACAAAGGCGACCACGCCACCTATCACAGCCGTAGTGCCGATACCCATCACCCATATGGGAAGAGGATGGGATTTCGTTATGGCATTGATGACTCAAAATATCGGGACAGACAATAGCGCAAAGTCTAGAGCTTGGATCGCTACGCTCTTCCACATATCCCTTCCCACAGTGAAGGTGAAATGGTGGTGGTGCCCAGAACCGCACAAGGTAGATATGTCTGGGCGCATAGATAACGCTATTTCTCTGTAGATGATCTGTCTAGGGCGACAAGAACTTTTCCTGACTGATCTGCATCACGAGCTACTTCGAAAGCCAAACGCGCTTCATCTACGTCATAGATATGAGTGATGATCTGCGCAGCTTCGCTATGGCGAGCTAATAGCTCGATCGCCTCATCGATTTCATCTTTAAAGCGCATTGACCCAACCCATGTGATCTCTTTTTGCCCGAGAGCCGCGAGATTCAATCCCACCGGTCTGCCCGGCAACATGCCGATCTGCGCGATTCGTCCACCGGGTTTCACCGCTTGAAGTGCTGTTTGGACAGCAGCCTGACTGCCAGAACATTCCAAGATCACATCGTAGGAATTTTCTTCGACAGGGTTGGAGCTAACATCGATCACTTCATCTGCCCCAAGTTGCTTGGCGCGATCAAGAGCCCCAGGAAGGATATCGGTAGCAACGATCCGGCTAGCTCCTCGCAGATAAGCGGCAACAATCGCCAAAAGACCAATTGGTCCTGCCCCCGAGACAAGTACCTTCGTTCCCTTAAGAGAGCCGATCTGATTGATACCGTGCAAGACGACTCCGAGAGGTTCAGCGAGGGCGGCATCTTTCAAAGACATACCATGAGGTAAAGCGCGGAGCATATCGCGCCTAACACACATATACTCGACCATCGCCCCTTGAGTATGAGGAGATGTGGACGCGCTACCCAAATATGCTCCACCAGGACGAAGATGGGGTAACTCCTCCATTCCCTCGCGTTCGGGACCGAAAGTGGCAGGGTGGACAGTGATCGGCTGACCGACCTTCCATTCTCCCTTTGGATCACAATCAATCACTCCTGATAGCTCATGGCCGGGAATGAGAGGTTCGCGAACGACGAAAGAACCATTTGCTCCCTCAAAGTAATAGTGAAGGTCGGAGCCGCAGATTCCCACATAGGAAATTTTGATACGCACCTCGTCATCGCCTGGTTCGCACAGGGGAATCTGTGCGATCTCCATCGTCTCTTTTCCGGTGATATAGACGGCTTTCACACTTTCCCCTTTACTATCAGTGATTAGCGTGTTCCTGGATGCTCACTATTTGCTTTTTGGATAGCGTCATAGAGCTTTTGACGCCCCTCGCGTCCTTCGATCGCTCCGTCGATTAACGGTTTTACCTTCTGCTTAAATGCTGCGATATCGACATCATCGTTGACTTTGGCTCCACGGGCGATGGCATCTTTCAGCTGGTTTTCAGAGTAGAGGTCGATCTTTTCATCGGACGATTCTTGAGCATTACGGACAAGTGAGGTCAATATACGCTGATCTTCTGAGCTCATCTCTTCCCATGTCTTTGAAGAGATCACCAGATAGTCTGGACACGCCATATGTTTCGTCTGGGAAAAATACTTTGCAACCTCATCATGCCTCATGGCATGGTAAACCCCGCCGTTATTCTCTGCCCCGTCCAAGATTCCAGTTTGCAAAGCTGAATAGACATCTCCCAAGCCGAGAGGTGAGGCAGTAGCACCCATCAGTTGAAGAGCTCGCACCTGCGAATCAGATTGCTGGACGCGTATCTTCAACCCCGAAAGATCTTCAGGAGTTTTGATAGGACGCTTCGAATTGTAGATATTGCGCTCACCCGTATAGAAAGCGCCGAGGAGGACAATCCCCTCATCTTTCACCGAGGTATACAGATCTTTATTGAGCTGTTCGTCTCGAATAATTGCCTGAGCCGCTTCTTTGGATTCGAAAATATAGGGTAGGTTATAGACGACAAAATCGGGATTGAAGCTTTCCATCACAGCTCCGGAGACGTACATCATATCGACGGTACCGTCTCGAAGGTTCTTGATGACATCGGCTTGAGAGCCGAGAGATTCACCAGGATAGCTTTTGATCGAATAGCGCCCATCAGTCTGCTGAGATAGCTCATCGGACATCTTCTCAGCAACTTGGAATTCTGGATGATCAACACCTTGATTGAAGGCGAGTTTTAAGACGTGTTCTTTCGGTGAAGCGGACGTATTCTCACCTGTTCCGCCTCCACATGCTGATACCGTCATTGCCAAAGCCATCATCAGCGCTGCGCCCATCAGCTTCAACGATCTCACGTCTCCTCCTTCACACCTTGATAGAGCCTACCTACCCGTGCATCAGTCTAATTATCTTTCATCGCCCTTCCCATCTGCCCCTCGGCGAAGAGGAAAACTATGTCACTTCGAAATCATCGGGATGACCAGATGTGGAAATGATTGTTCTCAATACCTCTATCTGTCGCATCTGTGGATAAAAAGTCACAATTTCATTTCAGTTCACGATATTTCGCACTCTGAATTGGTCTGTTGTCTGACCTGCCTCTTAAGATGTACCCATAAAGCCCAGGGGGTTGCTCGGGTAGCCAGCAGCCCCTTGGTGCTATCCCAAGACTCTTTCCTCATTCCCTCGTTGCCGTATAACCCTGAGTGCACCCTGAGAGTCTATCGTGCAAAGTGTTTCAAATTTTGTCACTTCTGTTCACCCTTTCCACGCTTGAGAGGTAGTCTCTCACTATCGGGTACAGCCACTTTGATGCGTATTGGCGTAGGCGCGAAGTGGCACAGACCACTCTTATGGGAGGAAGAGATGACTGTTCCCTCGATTGAAGCTGCTGCGCGTCGCGCTGCTCAAGCCCAAGAACAGCTGAAGACCGAGATCCAAAAAGCGATCTCTAACGGTATCCCCACTGCCTCTGCAGCTCGCGCTGCTGGGCTGTCGCGCACTACCGTCTACAAGTGGTTACGAGACGAGGAATCTGCAACGAACTCTAATCTTTAGTGATGTAGGCGCACCTTATCGCTTCGCGAAATCGTCTGCTTTGAAGCGACCATCTGGAGGCGAGCGGACTTGTGGCGATAACGCATCCAGATGATGATCGCTCTGGCCACGATTCCCACAGCGAGAATCCATCCCGCGATGACGGTATAGGTCGATTCCGTAAAGAAGATGAGCACCATCGCGACGAGAACGGGAACGAGATAGCGCACCGTCCACACGATATATCCACCGAAGGACGGCATCTTCACACCACGAGATTCTGCGACGGATTTCACCATAAAATTGGGGCCATTACCGATATATGTGATTGCCCCACAGGCAACCGAAGCGACGCTGATCGCTTCAAGCCACATCACTGGAACCGATGCCACGCGCGCCATCTCAGGCATCACGGAAGGATCCGAACCAACCGCTCGCGCCATCTCGAAGAAGGTCGCATAGGTGGGGGCATTGTCCAAAGCCGCAGATAACGCACCTGTGAAGACGAAAAGTGTCCAGGTTCCCAAGGGAAGACGATCGGCGACTTCGGCAAGATATTCAAGAGCCATGATCATAGTCAAAAAGATGCCTATGAAGATCACAGCCACCTCGCGGATAGGCCCCCACTCAAATTGATTGAGTTCATAGCGCACCTTTTTAGAACCTGTGAGATAGGATCCAGCAGCAGCAATAGCGAATAGAATTTCCCGCCACGGAATGTAGGCATACCACGCCGCATGTCCGCTTTCGACAGCATGAAGGTCAATGGATGGTACCAAGGCCACACCAGCGATGATGATGATGAACCACAGCAGGCTACTCAAGCCGACAAAACGTAGTGGCTGCTGCTCGATGACATCTCGCAAGCGGTCGGGCAGACTCTCAGCCGCATAAGCCTTAGTATCGAGAGCGTAATAGGTGATAAGCAACATCACATTGATGAAAGCCCACATGGGAAGAAGAGTAAATGTCCAAGTGAAAGGCACACCGCGCAGGAATCCCATGAACAGTGGAGGATCGCCGAGGGGTGTCAACATACCGCCGTTATTCGCCACGATCAAGATGGCAAAAATCACGCTATGCACTTTATGGCGGCGCTCTTCATTGATATTGAGCAGTGGACGGATAAGCAACATCGCCGCCCCAGTCGTACCGATAAAGGACGCGACCGCTCCACCGATAGCCAATGTGATTGTGTTATTACGCGGAGTCGCTCTGATATCGCCAGAGACGAAAAGCCCACCAGAGACGACGAAGAGAGCGAGAAGCAACATGATGAACTGAACATATTCCAAGCCAGCGTGAGCCACCCGCCCCCATCCCAAAAGGAGACCCACCCAGATGGCGACAGGTATGCCGAGAATGAGCGCTATCCCGAGCTGAAAACGCCAATCTTCCCAGCGATGAGCTGTCGCTGGAATGAGCGGTAAAACCGCGATGCACAGCAACATGACCGCAAAGGGAATGATTCCATACCACGGGATAACGACATCCATAGATATATCTCCTAGTCGGGCTAGCCCTGTCGTTCTATCTGCAATTTACAGTGTAGACGCCCCACTCATAGGCTGTGGATACTATCTCGTTGCCATTCGAAACCTCGAGATGTTATCCACATCTTGCGCACCTTCGATCTTCTCACTCCTAAATTCTTGTCAAAGATCCTTTCTCAGGAGGTGCGCAGGATGTTCCTATCTATACGCGAGCCCAAAACAGACGATATCGCTCGTCCATCGACTCCTCATGCGAGCCTAACCTTGCGTCCTCGACGAAGCCCACGTCTGATAATCCTAGGGATTTTATGCTCCTGTCTAGGAACTTTATTCATGATATGGATGTGGACAAGCTATCACCCTCAACGCGATGTCATCCTTGTCAATTCCTCTATTCACCGCGGGGAGATTATCGAAGCGAACGATTTGTCCATCACCTCGATCTCAGCCGACCAATCCATATCCACATTGAGCACAGACCACATCGACAAACTCATAGGTTCTTATTCGCGAAGCGATTTGGCTGCCGGTTCACTCATCCCAGATAAATTTTTGGATGAACCTTCCCTTCCCGAGGGACGCGCTCAGATGGGTTTGCACCTAGAAGCAGGACGTATTCCCAGCCAACGTCTACTGCCAGGAACCCCTATTGAACTGATCGCTTTGAACGATTCCGGATCCCCTCAAGTCTTTAAAGCGATCGCTCTCAATTCCCAAGATGATCACCAAAGCCGTCTACTCGATATCGAGGTTTCCAGCAATGAAGCTGCCGCCATCGCTGAACTTGCCGCCGAGAACCGTCTGGTCGTAATCCGTAAAGGGGGTGTGTGATGCCAATAGTCCTATTCACCTCACTGGCATCAGCTCCTGGAGTCACAGCAACAGCTCTCGGTCTGTCGATAGCCTGGCCGAAAGATGTCCTTCTCGCTGATTGTGACGCCCATCCGAATATGTCCATTTCAGCTGGATATCTTCGTTCCAAATCCCGAGGACAAGGTATCTCCGATATCGCTCAAGCCCTGCGCGAACGCAGGTTAGCCGATGCCGCGATTCTGTCTCATGTGATCCCTCTTAGCCGTTTTGACTCAACCGAAGCTCTCTATCTTCCTGGCTTTCAACATCTACGATCCGCTCAGCTCTTTCATCCTCATTGGGACTATCTCGCTGAACAATTTGTCGATTTATCTTCTCGCGGACGAGATATTCTCATCGATTGGGGGCGACTTGGAGCAGAAACGCTTCCCTTAGCCCTCCTCAGAGTCATCTCAACGGTCATCGTCATCACCCGTTCTCACCTTCCAGCCTTGGCAACGATGAAGATCACCTTGCCCTATCTGCGCGATCAGATCGCAGATCACGATATCGATCTATGCGCCATCGCTATCGATACGGGAAAGCCCTATAGCGTCTCGGAAATATCGTCCGCATTCAATCTCGATATTGTCGGCGATATCCCCCATGACCGAGATATCGATCACCTTAGCTATGGGGCAAATCCCCACCGCAATTTCATTCACCGTCCGCTATTTAAAAGTTACCGTTCGACTGCATCTACGATCACAGCTCGCATAGCAGCTCACACAGCTTAGGAGGTGACATCATGCCTATTCATCACACACAACGGCAAAGTGTTGAAAACCATCATTCCCCTGATCTTCCGAAGGTGGAAGGTATCGACACCTCTGTCCATCAAAGCATTCCTCTCACCTCCATCTTGGATTCGCTGTGCCCCTCATCGGATGTTTCAATCCCTATCTCTAACGATTCTCCTCCCCCTCGTAGATCCGATGTGGATTGGTCACTCATCGTGCGTCTGCGCTCTCAAGCGAGTGAGAGAATCAGCGAGAATACTGCGCGGTGGTTCGCCGAGAAACATTCACCTATGCCCGCAGACGATAGACGGTTGATGGGAAGATCGATTATCAATTCAACCGTGCGAGAATATGCTCATTCCCTCTCAGAAAAAGGAGAGGCATCATGGTCGCTTAACCTGGAGAAAGCCCACGCTAAAGCCCTTGAAGATTCCATTTTTGGCTATGGGAGACTGCAACCTCTTTTCGAGATAGCCGATGCAGAAAATATCGAGATCAACGGTTGGGATCATGTCACCATTCAATATGGTGATGGACGGCGTATCTCCCATAGTCCTGTCGCCGATAGCGATGAGGAGTTAATAGAGGCTGTGCGTTTTCTCGCCTCTACGGTTGACCCACCGCGAGCATTTGACGATGCCCACCCGATGATGACGATCGCATTGGGGAAGCGTTATCGTCTCCATGCGGTCGCCTTCGGCTTGACCCACCGTCCTTCAATCGTGATCCGTCAGCATCTTCTCACCGATATCTGCCTCGCCGATCTCGCTCATAATGCGATGATGCCTTCTGAGGTGGCAGATTTTCTCGATCTCTGTGTTAAGGCACGTAAATCTATCGTCATCTCAGGCGATCAGGGAGCTGGAAAAACAACTCTGCTACGAGCCCTTATCTCATCCATCCCATCCAGTGAAAGAATCGGAACTTTGGAAACCGATTATGAATTGCTCACTCATCTCCTTCCTGGACGGGGAAATGTCGTCGCTTTCCAATCCAAAGTAGGCATGGGTGAGGTGCGTAATGGACACCTCGTCGGCGAATATACGGTAGCCGATCTCATTCCAGAAGCATTGCGTCAAAATTTGTCCCGTCTGATCGTCGGTGAAGTCCGCGGCCTTGAAGCTGGGGCGATGTTTGAAGCCATGCAGGCAGGGGCTGGGACAATGTCCACCACACATTCCCATTCCGCTTCATCAACGATGGACCGTCTCGCCTCTCGTGTTGCCCGAGGTTCTGCGATGAGTATCGAGGAGGCATATCGCCAGATCGCTCTCAATATGCACCTGCTCATCCATGTCTCTTTAAAAGATGAGACCTGGAGAGGGGGTCAACGTGTACGTTTCATCTCCGAGATTCACGAGCTGACAGGGGCAATGGAGAACGGACGTCCGGTTACCCATCGTGCCTATATCAGCAATCCAGACGGAAGTGCTGGTCTGCTACGTCCAAGCGCTGCATTCATGGACGATCTTTCCTATGTGAGGCGATCATGAAAGATCTTATCCTCATCACTATCTGCAGTTTCGCCATCTGCTGTGGTGTGGCGATCAGCCTTGAGGGGCTGGATTGTCGTGAACGGATTCGATTCTCAATTCGCAGACGCTTCACCCGTCTCTATCCGCATATTCCCGCTTCCCATCGTCGATTATTCCTCGTCTCTATCGTGGCAGGTATTGCCCTTGCCTGGTGGACGAAAGCGTTGATCGCTGTGGTCATCGCCCCACTTGTGGCGTTGGTTATACCAATCCTTCTAGCTCCTCTCGATTCTTGCGAGATCGACACTTTGGAATCTTTAGACCGCTGGATATCATCCCTCATCTCGTCGGTGTCAACAGGGAAATCTCTTGTGGACGCAATTCGCTCCACTCGCTCTCATCTACCTGATCTTCTCTCAGATCCGGTGCGTCTCCTGGTGAGCCGTCTCGATCAACGCTGGACGCTTCGTTCAGCCTTCTACGCTTTTTCTGACGAACTCGACAGTGCAGATGCCGATACTGTCATCGCCTCGCTCATTCTCATCGCTGAACGCGGAGGAAGTGGAGCCACGATCACTTTGAAAGCCCTTTCATCACAGATTCGTCACCGTCTGACCGCTTTGCGAGAGATAGCTGCCGAACAGGAAAAACCTCGGATAGTTGTCAGGCAAGTTACGGGGATCACCGCAGCAGTGCTGGGGGCAGCCTTTATCTTCTCCCCTCACTATTTCCATCCGTATACCACTCCACTCGGTCAGATGATTGCCGCTGTATTGATCAGTGCTTATCTGGGAAGTCTATGGGTTTTGAAGGTCAAATCTCGTCCTCGGCGTCGTGATCGCATCTTGGTCTGTCACAGCTATGAGGAGGCGTGTTCATGAGCTTTCTATTCGTTGTGGGATCTGCGATGTTGGTCTCGACAGGCATCGTCATCATCGTCTATGCCCTCTACCCACGTCCCATTCGTCTAGATGATGCTCTGGCTTATTTAGATTCTCCTGTCGAGAGTGGACATGTCCACAACATCATCGATTCCTCTTCCTCAACGGAGCGTCTGGGCGCTTGGCTCTACCGGACAGGAGTGGTCGCTTTAAGCGATAGAACAGCTCGTCTTTTAGATATTCAAGGACGAACCATCAGCGATTTCGTCGTCCACAAACTCATCGTCGCCATAGCGATGGGAGGCGGATCCTTCGCTGCCCTATCTATCTTCATACCGATCAGTGCGATCCATCTGATCGTATTCGCGGTGGGAAGCGCAATAGGTTGGTTCGTCCCTAATATTCAGCTTGCCCATTCCCACCAGACGATCCGCGATGATGCCGCTGAAGCGATTAATAGCTTTTTCGATCTGGTGATTTTGGAAAGAATGGCGAACCTTTCAGCCGTACAGGCTATTGAACATGCTTCTTTATTATCGGAAGCTCCCATCTTCGTCCAGATTCGGCAGGCATTGGAACGATCCCGCTATGAGCAACGAGCTCCATGGACAGGTTTATGCTCTCTCGCACGACGTCTTGACCTAGACGAATTGGAACAGATGGCCGATGTCATGCGTCTCGATGAACAAGGAGCCTCCCTCTCAGAAGCTCTTTTGAACCGAGTCTCTCAGTTACGTGATTCCCATCTCATGAAAGAGAAAATGAGAGCTCATCGACGCAACGAACAATTGACGATTTGGATGACTCTTCCCGTCTTGATTTTCGCTCTCGCCTTCCTCATCCCTCCACTCATGACCATCACCTCATAATCAGAAAGGAAGCTCCATGACTACCTATCTTCACCGCCTTATCCATATCTGTCTTGGCACCTACTATCACTTGGATTCTCATACAGAGATGGTGAGGGATAACTACCTCCCTTCTCTGCGCGATCAAAGAGGTCTATCTCAATCGACAGAAAATGCGATTTTGCTCACTGGTGCAGTAGCGATCGCCATCGTGGTTATCGCCATCGTCAAAGGTTTTGTTGAAGGAAAGCTCCATGAGCTCACCTAGATATATGCCGATCAACGACCGGGGAATATCATCGAGCGTTCAATGGGCTCTCATCATCCCCGTAGTGACGATGGTGATCTTTGCAGCTATTCAGGCATCGATCTATTTCTATGGACATTCAGCAGCTCACGATGCTGCAGCGAGCGCAGCGGAACAATCCTCCTTCCTCAACGGGGATATCGACCAGGCAAAACAGACAGCTATGAGAATCGCTGACCAAGCAGGTCTGCGTGATTGTGCGGTCTCTATCACCGCGGAGAGCAGAAAGATCGATGTTGATCTCGACGCTAGGGTTCCCATCGTCGGTCCTGATTGGTTGTCTTCTGTCCACGCTCATGCCTCACGTCTGAAGGAGGAATAGTGGATCAACACGGTTGGGCTTCTATTGAAGCATGTCTTCTCATCCCCCTCTTGACTCTTAGCGTTGTCATTATGGGAGGCATATGGCGGATCGGGTGGGCTCAGTCTCATCTTCACTATTCCGCTCAAGCTGCTGCTCGCGCAGCCACTATCCCTTCTCATCAGGAGGATACCTATCATTTCGCCCATGCGGCATGGGAATCGTCGTTGGATGAGCGTTCTTTGCGCTGTCTATCGTCCACATTTGATATGACTATCAGCGATATGGGCGACGACCGCAAGAGAAAAGCTGTTGTCAAGGTTCACTGTCAGATATCCGCCATCGAAGGAATCCCTTTCCGCCTTCCTGTGTCCTTGGACTCTGAAGCGAGCGAAATGATGGATTCTTTGAGGGAAGGAAATGACAGATGAATCTCGTCCGCTTCCTGAAAGGATGTCTTGCAATCGGAATTGTGATCGGGATCGTGATCGCATCTCCATGGATTCTCCTCACCTGTGGACGAGTGGATGCCCTATATCTCATCTTTCACCCGGATATGTGGACTCTTGCCCACCCACGAGATATCACCATCACATTGATTAGCCTTATCGCGTGGATTTCCTGGGCACTCGCCTCTCTATCCTTAATCGCTGAAGGTTTGTCTGCAATCACCCATCATCGGATTTCGCTTCATTTCCCCGGTATCTCTCTCTTCGCTCCTGCAAGCGCTGTCCTCATCACAGCTATTGCAGGATTGGTCACAATCACCTCGATACACCCTGCAAGCGCCCATGCCGACACCCCCATAGAAGATAGTGAGGACAGCTCAGTTATATCCTCCACTCCTTCTCCAGATATTCCTACAGACGAGAACGACGTCCAAGAACGCTTTATCACTCATATCGTTAACGCTGGAGACGATCTGTGGTCGCTGGCGGAACGCTATCTGAATGATGGCTCTCAATGGCGCACGATTGTCGCCCTCAACAAGAGCGTTCTGCTCGATTCCACCGATCTGGACGAAGGAATGGCTCTAACCATTCCCGTCTACGAAACGGACAAAGGCGACGATAGCGATATGCCATCTTCATCGATGGGCGAGCAGATGGTAAGCGTCAATTCTGGAGATACCTTGTCTGCTCTGGCTGAAATCCATCTAGGTGATGCAAATGCTTGGCCTCTTCTTGTCGAGGCGAATGCCGATCTGATCGATGACCCCAATATGATCGAGGTTGGCTGGCAACTGACCATTCCCACCTCACCCACATACAATGAACCGATTGGAATTGACGATATACAAAGCGGTCATCCCACCTCCAATATTGACACCAACCGAAGCGATCCAGAGGATATCTCTCCACATTCTCAGGCGGATCTATCCGGCGATAAAACCCTTGTCACACCAGAATCTCTCCCCAGTAAGGCGCTAGTTATCCCCGCAGATCTTCCCTACCATGAGGATCCATCTCAAAGCGTTCAGCTCAACCAAGATGGAGATCACCCCCTCCCTATCCCCTCTGAAAGCGTTCAGGAGATTGACCACTCAACTGAACACAGCAACGGAATCAATCCCGATAGTGAAGGCGAAGTCACATCGTCTGCCTTGGAGATATTCACCCGTCCGCTGACGATATCTTCTCTTCTCACAGCTGAATCAGATATCGATATAAGCGCAGTGATGATGACCCTAGGCAGTTTAGGGATCGGACTTTCTGCTCTTCTCGGCCGTAATTTTATTCGCCGTCGCCGTCAACAGATATCAGGACGTCCGCTCGGATATCGTCTACCGTCTTTAGATCGAGAATCTTCCATCTTGAGCAATGCCTTGAACTACGCAGCTTCAACGAGCATGGATGAAAGTGATATTCATCTCTCCTCGGACAAAGCCCATCCCATGCGGGGTTTGTCACCTGCTCAAGGGGAAAGCCCGTGGAGCGTCCCCATCGGATATGACGAACGTCAAGAATATTGCCTTCCTTTGGACGGGTCGATGATATGCCTTGAGGGACAACGATCAGAAGTGATCGACGTACTCAGCGCTATTGCCCTTCACTTGGCTCATAATGACCGTGTCGATCTCATCGTCTGTCTTGAGGAGCTGGAATGGCTGAATGATGTGGATTCCCCTTCCGTCACGTCGTGCTCCCATAGCGACTTGGAGAATCGCGTTGAAGCTTTGGGTGTTGAACGTCTTGCCGCCCACCCGTCTGGAATCTCCTATGAGGAGTTAAGGGATTCCCAAGGGGCAGAGGCTTGGCGTCCTATAGTGGTCATCACCGATAGATGGGAAGCCGCCTATCTTCCACCGGTGCAGACGGGAATCTCCATTCTGTCTTGCACGCCTCATCCTCTCGGTCAATCCATCTATATCGCAGATGGATACGCAACCTTACCGAATGGGGATATGTGTACGCTTTATGCCGCTGAGCAACCTGCCCGCCGCTGTTTAGAGCAGATCTTGACCACAGCGTCCTCCACCGACTATCCCCCAGCCGATTGGTGGGATCGAGGTTCCTACCCACCTGATGGCGTTGACAAGCTAGATGCCGCCCATTCTCAGGAGGTCGATATGTCCTCATCTGATTATCCCCATCCTTTCCTCACACTTTTTGGGAGAACAGATATCGTGGGCGGACGAGGGGAACGCCCACAAAGAGCCGTTAAACAATGTGTTGAATATTGCGCATGGATTCTCAGCCATCCGGGAGCTACTTCAACCGATATGACTCGCGATCTGCTGGTAGCGGAGACGACGAGACGGTCCAATATGAGCCGTCTACGTTCTTGGCTCGGAACAGACGACCAGGGTTCTCTTTATTTACCTGAGGCCTATACCGGTAAGATCACAGCTCACCCAGCAGTGACCTCCGATTGGGAGAAGATGTCTATGCTCGTCTCTCCTGGGATAAATCGCACATCAACCTCCACCCTCATCAGCGCATTAGAGCTTGTTCAAGGAGCTCCTCTTGCGGATGCAGCACCTGGACAGTGGCTATGGGCTGAGCAGATGAGACGGGATATGGAAGCTCTTGTGGTCGATATTGCCCATGTCATAGTCGAACGATCGTGTGAAAAAGGCGATCTGGACATAGCCAGATGGGCCTTGGATAAGGCATATCTTGTCAATCCAGAAAGTGAGCTGCTGGCGGTAGCCGATATCCGACTATCCCATGCGAACGGGGAGCGTTCCCGATGCGAACGATTGGTTATGGAATTAATCAGACGCTCTCGCGATTTAGGAATCGATCTGCAAGCTGAGACGGTGGTCTGTATTCAACAGGTCATGGAGGGACGGGCACGAGCAGTACAGAGCAGATCCGAACACCCTATATCCGTGGGAATGCCACGATAGAAGAAGAACTCAGATAGAGATGACGCTATAGAAAGAGGTGTGCGCTATCGATAGTATCTAAAGAGCGACAGATCTGTGAATAGATCTGCTCGTCCCCTCATCATAAGCCGCATCGTCCCTAGAAGATCCCACAGCGAAAATTACTGCTAGCGCGATAAATGCTGCGCTGATAATCCCCATCGCTGCCGGGCTATGTCCGTCTGCTGGAATCACGGCGGCGGCGATAACAGCTCCGATAACGAGACTGGCGTTATTGACGATATCGTAGAGCACCATGGTCTGCCCACGGACATTATCATCCACGTGAGCTTGGACGATGGTGTCGGTGCATACCTTGATAGATTGAGCCATCCATCCGATAAGGAAAGCGGCGAGACGCAAGATCACATCGTCTTCTGATAGAGCGATCAGCGATTGACTCAGAGCAGCACCCGCGATCAGGACGATGATCGTCTTTCTCATGCCAAGAGATCTGCTGAGAAGTGGTGTACTCACTCCCGAAAGAGCGAAACCTATACCGGAGATGACGAACCACAATCCCATGGATGCGATGGCAGCCTGCCCAACGATATCCATCTGAGAACGGTAGAAGACGATGATCGTCACCGTCGTTATACCGAAGGCAATCTTGACCATCGAGAGAAGAAAAAAAGCGATCATCGGAAGCTTATAGGAAAGCACCGCCGTCCATGACTCTATAAGAGAAGCACCGAAGCGAAGGGGGCTTTCCTTTTCTGTATCGGTAGGTTTACTACCATCTTTGCTCGTCAAGATGTGAGAGTTGATCTTTCCATCTATCTCCACATAGCTATCCGCATCTAAAGATCCCTGGCGTGGGTTATCACAAACCTCGACTGTATTCCAATACCTCCTAAGATCTCGCTTGCTGTCAGGCCCAAATGCCCTAGGACGAAACGTAAAAGTAATAGCGACAGCGATAAGGAAGCTTGCGGTAGCGATCGCAAAGAGAATGCCATCGGCTCGATAATGAGCCATATGTCCTGCGAGATAGAGACGTAACACTCCTCCACCTCCCCCGAAAAGGACAGCAGCGACAGGACCGATGAGAGGCATGACGGCCATTGCGTCCAGATAGATATGTCTATGGACGAGATGAGCGATTCCCGCACTCAAAGCAGCTAACTGAAGGCGATTCGCTGATAGAACGATGAGAGCTGCCATATAGAGCACGGGTGTCCACCATGAATCGATATGTCCACTGGCGATCAAATACGCCAATCCTGCACACCATATGAGACGCACCACATCGCAGATGATGACGATCTGACGTCTTTGGAAACGATCGACAAGAGGGCTGATGAAAGGCCCAATAAGACTAAAGGGCATGATGAGAAGTGCAATCACTCCTGCAATCGCCCAAGCATTCGGCTGATTTTGCGGATTGAGAAGCACATAGCTTGCCATGGCAACTTGGACGAGAGCGTCTGCCCCTTGAGTGAGTATCCGCACATATACCATGCGGCGGAATTCTTGTGAGCCTACAAGATAGACCGGTGCAGATACAGACATAGTCCCCATCATAGGATCGTCTAGCCGATATAACTCAAGGAGTGAACACAAGGCACCCTTAATGAGAATCTACGAAGAAAAAGAAAAATCCCTCATCGGAGGGATTCATGATTTTAACTATCCGAGTGGGCCTAA
>JAEZYG010000015.1 GCA_023419175.1 Actinomycetes bacterium | reverse complement strand
GCCTCCAGCTGAGAAGAAGACCGGTACCTTCACCGAGAACCACTACTACTTCAACTCCAAGGACGATCTGGATTCTGCCGACGTGACGAAGGCTGTTTACTACGATGGCTCGTCCACGAAGGGCACCGCAGAGGAGCAGTACACCACCTCTAAGATCGACCGTGATGGCTACGAGCTGGTCAAGGTGGAAGGTGATAAAGATCACCCTGGTGAATTCGATAAAGACGGTAAAGAGACCAAGGGTCATTTCGTTGCCGATAGTCACCTCATCGTCAACTACTACTATCTCAAGAAGGCGGATAAACCCCAGCCTCCACTTGAGAAGGAGACCGGTACCTTCACCGAGAATCACTACTATTTCGACAGCGAAGATGACGCCAAGGCCTGTGCCGTGGATAAGGCTGTTTCGGTGGATGGAACCGCTTCACGTGGAAGTGTTGACGAGAAGTACACCACCGCCAAGATCGACCGTGAAGGCTATGTCCTCTATAGCGTCAATGCCACCGAAGATACCGCCTTCAATAAAGACGGATCGTCAGCAAGTGGCGCTTATATGGCCAATAAGGATCTTGCGGTGACCTATTGCTATGTCAAGAAGGTTGAGCCGATTACACCGGTAAACCCCGAACCGACTACACCGGTAGAGCCCAAGCCGACCACACCGGTAGAGCCCACACCGACCACACCGGCAAAGCCTGGTGTGCCTTCACAGCCTTCGACAGAGCCAAGCAAGTCTGCCGAAGTGAAGGATCCAGCAAAGAAGCTCACCTTGCCCGCTACGGGAGTTTCCGGACTTTCGTCTACATGGGCTGGAGCTGGACTGATCGCTGCTGCCTTGGTAGCTTCCGCTGCCTATCGCCGTAAGCACTGATCTTTCCGAGCTAGGGGTCTTCCGCATCGCGGGAGACCCCTTTTTCTATGCCTATTTTGTCCCCATTCCGTAGGCTTAATTCCATGCGCATTTTCCGTCGCCTTGCTATCACCATCGTCTGCATATCTGTTGTGGCTGTGGCACTACCGTGGTGTACGGTGCATTTCCTTTCTCGTGGACGTATTTTCTACGACGCTCGTGATATCCCATCTAACGATGTGGCGATGGTGATGGGAGCAGCCGTCTGGAATGGAGAGCCTTCCCCCATTTTGAAAAAACGTCTGGATAAGGCGCTAGACTTATGGAATAGCGATACGGTGAAAGCGATCATCGTCTCTGGGAGCACCTCCGATAATGAACCCGAAACGATGCGTAACTATCTGATCTCTCATGGTGTAGAGCCAGAGGCAATCGTCATGGACGAAAAGGGAGATAATTCCTATGCTTCATGTGCCAGAGCTATTTCCACATATGGTGTGGATAAGCTGACGATCATCACCCAGTCCTATCACGCTCCACGCACCATCGCCACCTGCCGTCTTGTCGGTATCGATGCCATCGCTTTGAGCGATCACCTTAACGACAGCCCCCAGCTTCGCCGCTACCAGCGACGCGAACTCGGCGCCAATATCAAAATGATCGTCGATGTCCTCACCCGACGTCAGGTGGGTCAAGATGAGACAAGCGATGAGGTGAAAAATATCCTCTCTTACAAAAGATAGAAGATAAAAAATAGAGTTTCATATCTACGAAAAGAAAAAATTATCCCTTTAAGATTCTTTAGAAGATTTCCAACATAATTTAAAGAAACCTCTGCGCTGGACGACAGCCGCCGTTATTCTTTCCCTAAGAGGATTCAATAGCGAATCCCCGATAAGAAAGGAAAGTTTCTCCCCGCAGCGTCCGAGAGTCGCTATCAGAACTCCACGTACAATCCAGCGTTGAGTTCACACTGCATGGCGATGGCGCTCATTTTGTATCAAGCACAGAAATGTGACATCCCTCACTAGAGAAAGGGAGCCATCATGAATAAACGCACAGCACTTTACGGCATACTTTTTATCATCTTCGCCTTGGTTCTCTTCAAACCTTTAACTCTTGGTCTTTTCTGGCTACTCTCTTTGATTTTCCAGACGATGCCCGACTCTTTTATGAACTACTACATTCCTATTGCACTCGTGTCGGCCTGTCTAGGAGGCATCATTGGCACCTTTGCCTTCGTGCGTCTCCTTCGCCTCATCGTGGACGATCTTCTTGAAGAAAAGTCAGCAGAGAAGAACTAACCGCCATCTAACCCACAGCCCTCGAATTGCTCACATGAACGATTCGTGGGCTGTATTACAACAACGGCCGATCCCTCGGTAATACCATCCAGCTTTCACCCAAGACTTCGGATCTAAAATATTGCGTCCATCAATGATGATGGGTTGAGCCACCACCGTAGCAAGCCAGGTCGGATCGATCTGACGGTATTCATCCCATTCGGTGAGTAAAAGCACGATATCGGCGTCACGACAGGCATCTTCAACGCTCGATGCCACCCGTAAATTCGGGCGTTTGGCTGCTACGAGTTCAGCCGCTGCCGGGTCGGTGATCGTCACCGTCGCTCCCCGTCCAGAAATCTGCTGGGCGATATCCAGCGCAGGGGAATCGCGCAAATCATCACTATTGGGTTTGAAAGCCGCGCCTAAAACAGCCACCCGTTTACCAGATAACGACCCGTTCAACAGCTCGCGAGCGAGCTCGACTGTCTTCTGGCGTTGACGCAGATTGATCGCATCAACCTCGCGCAGGAAGGTCAAAGCCTCGTCCACTCCAAGCTCTCCAGCGCGAGCCATAAATGCTCGAATATCCTTCGGTAGGCACCCCCCACCAAAGCCGATACCTGCTCGCAAGAATTGGCTGCCAATACGCTCGTCATAGCCGATAGCTTCCGCAAGTTGAGTCACATCAGCCCCAGAAGCATCACATAATTCAGCCATCGCGTTGATGAACGATATCTTGGTCGCCAGGAAGGAATTCGCTGCTACTTTCACCAGCTCTGCTGTCGCATAATCGGTAAGAATACGGGGGATTCCCGCCTCCAAAAGCGGACGATAACATGTGTCCAAAAGATCTTGGGCATGATTGGCTGCAGGACTTTGAGCGGGTAATCCGTAGACGATGCGATCTGGACGCAAGGTATCGTCAATAGCAAAACCCTCGCGTAAAAATTCTGGATTCCACGCCACGATGGCATTCTTCTGAGATGAGGCGATTCGCATGGCGATCTTCGCCGCCGTTCCCACTGGCACAGTTGATTTTCCAGCGATCAAGACTGGATCGATCGAGCGCGGCAATTGAGCGATAACCATATCGATCGCGCTGCTGAGCTGACGCAAATCTGCTGCATACCGTCCACGCAACTGAGGAGTACCCACTGAAATGAAGTGGATCTGGGCGCGAGCGATAGCACGCGGATCGCTCGTAAAGAGCAAACCTCCGCCACTGACCTGTTCAGCAAGGAGATCGGCAAAACCCGGCTCGTAAAAAGGAGGTTTGCCCGAAGCGAGCATTGCGATCTTCTCTTCGTCGATGTCGAATCCAACCACACGATGCCCCAAGGAGGCCATCGATGCCGCATGGACAGCACCAAGATAGCCGCAACCGATAACAGAGATCTCCACCCATCTAGGCTATCGCCTCCTCCTTTCCTTCTCATCTCGACAAGGTAAGCGAGGACATGTGCCGTGGGGAAAAGTTCATGAAAGAATAATGCCTATGGCATCTCTACCGGCACTTCTTACACAGCGTCTGGAGGCAGTCTGCGGGGTCGATCCCGAATTGCGCCCAGCAACGAAAGCGATCTTCGGTCACTACCAATCGAATGTGGCCTTACGTCTGGCGAAACAGCGCGGTGTTCCTCCTCGTCAACTCGCTGAAGAGATCATCTCATCGGCTGACCTTGCCGATCTGTGCGAACCCCCTGAAGTCGCCGGCCCTGGCTTTATCAATCTGCGTTTACGCACTGACGTTTTGATGTCTACCGTTAACGAGATTGCGAATGATCCCCACCACGGTATCGAACAGGTAGAGCCTTCCACGGTAGTCATCGACTATTCCTCTCCCAACGTCGCCAAGCAGATGCATGTCGGCCATCTGCGCTCCACCATCATTGGAGATTGTTTCAATCGCATCTTGCAAGCTATCGGCCACCGCGTCATCCCCCAAAACCATATCGGGGATTGGGGTCGCCAATTTGGCATGTTGATCGAACAGATCGTAGACGAAGACCTCGACCTTGACGCTCTCGATCTACCAGGAGCCGAGGCTCTCTACCGTCGAGCCAATAGCCGTCTTGACGACGATCCAGACTTCGCCGAGCGAGCCCGCGCACGCGTGGTCAAATTGCAAGGAGGAGATCGAGAAACTCTCGATGCATGGCATCAGCTCATCCGTATCTCTTTGGCTGGATTTAATCGCGTCTATGAACGCATGAATGTCTTGCTCACCGATGAGGACGTTGCGGGAGAATCAACCTATAACGACATGCTTCCTGCCATCGCAGACGATTTAGAAAAACGTGGATTGGCAACCATAGACGATGGAGCACTCGTCGTCTTCGCTGAAGGATTCGACGCCCCAGCTATCATCCGTAACTCTGCGGGAGGTTACGGATATGACGTAACCGATCTCGCAGCGATCCGTCATCGTGTCAATACCTTGGCAGTCGATCGGATCATCTATGTCACCGACGCGAGGCAATCCCACCATTTCCGTCTGGTATTTGCCGTAGCTGAAAAAGCTGGTTATCTGCCCGATACTGTCAGCGCTGAACATGTCGGATTCGGTATGGTTCTCGGTCCTGGAGGCACCCCGATCAAGACCCGCACTGGAGGGACGGTCACTTTGGAAAGCCTTCTGGACGACGCCGAAGCCCATGCCGCACCGCCTATCGCTCTGGCTGCTATCAAATATGCTGATCTGTCGAATTCATTGCAGAAAGATTATGTTTTCGATGCCGAGCGCATGACTCAAACCACTGGAGATACCGGACCTTATCTGCAATACGCTCACGCCCGCTGTTCTAAGATCTTGCGCACTGCTGAAGCCGATGGGATTGAAATCGGTTCGATCAGCGTCCTAGACGAACCTGCCGAACAGCAATTGGCTTTATTGCTTACCCGTTTCGGTGAAATCGTCCATCTGGTCGCTCGCGATCTCACCCCTCATAAACTGTGTATCTACCTCTATGAGGTGGCGACAGCTTTTTCCTCTTTCTACGAGAATTGCCCCGTACTCAGAAGCGAAGGGCAGGTGCGCTCCTCCCGTCTGGCGATGGTAGCCGCCACCCAGCAAATCATCGCTCACGGTTTGGATCTTCTCGGTATCGCAGCTCCCGAACGCATGTGACGAATAAGAGACCATCTCGGAGGGGAAGATATATCTTCCCCTCTTTTTATCTATCGATAGAAAAGGCGAAAGAGAATTATTGTTTTTTCAAGGCGTCTGCCGCACTGATAGCAGCGCCGACGATACCAGCTTGATTGCGAAGATGGGCGGGCACAATCGGGGTGCGCAGGTCGAGAAGAGGAAGGAATTTCTCATGATCCTTACTCACCCCTCCTCCAACGATGAAAAGATCGGGCCACAACAGTCTTTCAAGCGTCGAATAATAGAGTTGAAGTCGTCTTGCCCATCTCTTATAGGACATCTTCTCGCGAGATTTCACAGCCGAAGACGCTCTGGATTCAGCATCATGACCATCGATCTCAATATGGCCCAATTCCGTATTGGGAATCAATGTGCCATTGAGCAACATAGCTGAGCCGATACCCGTTCCTAAGGTCGTGACGATCACAACTCCGTCCACACCATGAGCGGCTCCAAAACGCGCCTCGGCAATACCGGCAGCATCGGCATCATTCATAATGTAAACCGGTCTTTCAAGGCGTTCGGAGAAGATCGAGATCACATCGGCTCCGACCCACGATTTATGCAGGTTCGCAATCATCGGCACCACCCCATTGCGCACCGGAGCTGGAACGCTGATGCCTATCGGAGTGTCATCGCCAATATCGTCATGGAAATGCTTGACGATTTTCGCCACCACATCGGCACAATTTTTGGGTTTAGATTTCTCCGGTGTGGGAATCTTCTTTCGATCATCTATCAAGCATCCCTGGCTCAGATCGACAGGAGCTCCCTTGATTGCCGAGCCACCGATGTCGATACCGAGGGCGATATCTGGATTCATATCTTCATGCTAACAATCGCCGCGACCGTCCACAGCCTGAATCCACTCGTCATCGGATGAGCATTGAGGATCTTCATCTGCTTGAGAGCCTTGTTTTTCACAGGTATAAGGCAATTTACCTTCCTGCCGAGCCTTGCGCATTCGATTCAATTCGCCAAGAGCCAAGGAACGCGCATCCTGGGCGTCCATATGGCGACAGACGAGATTGACCGGACCATGTGTTGTATGGGCTTGCACACTTGCCACATTCACCAGACGCTGAAGGGGACCTTGGATCAGCCTGACCGACTGAACTCTGGCATGGGGGACGATATCGATACGAGGATTGAAAAGGAAACCACGCGAGACCAAGACACAGTCGTCATATCCCCATGAGTAGGTATGAGCGTCTAGCCAACGGAAGTAACGGGCACGAGCAGGAATGGGATGCATTGCAATCGCGTCCAGATCGATATGGGGCCAGATCGCCTTTATGACGGATCTGACCTGTTCATCGGTGGCGATAGGAATCAGCGTGGAACTTAGATGAGAATCGCTAGAGCTCATCGCATCTCCAAGAACTTCTATCTTGACTCGTCTCCATTTGAGAACACGCCAGATCAGCGGAGACTGAATGGAAATACCTTGAATCCTTTTGATCGGCACCGACTGACTGGCAAGGGTGGTCAATCCTGCGCTGAGACGGATTGCCCCTTGTCCTTCGTGGCTCAAGGTGAAGTTATAGGTTTTCTTCACCTGCGAAAAGATCGCATGAATAGCCGAGAAGATGAAGATGATAGATGTCCCGATAAAACCCATCCCTGCCGCTATAGAACCGCTATAAAATGCAAATCCCATGATCGCGATGAGGATCACCACGAGCACGATGAAACCCCCACTGAGAAAACATGCCCCAATCGCTCTTTCCAAAGGAACACGTGTGATGATCCGATCGCTGGGGGCGAGATCTACTAGGGCTGTCCCGATCTGACGATCAGCGCTTTCGAGGACGGTGATTTTCTCCCCTTTAGCTCTCGCCATAAGGTAATTGCGCAGATGGTATGCCCGATCTCTTTTGAGATATTCGATCTTCTTATCGGAATTGCTTGAGGCTCCGACATCGATTTTCAATGCCGCTAAGCCCAAAAGACGGGCGAGAAGAGGTTGGACGACATCAACCGATTGAATCTTGGAAAAAGCGATCCTATCGCTTCGGTGAGAGATGAACGTGAATTCAATACGGATCTGCTCATCATCGATGATGAAACGGGTATAACGCCAGGAGATATATCCGGCGATCATCACGAGAAGATAACCGACAGCGATAAGACCGAACGCAATCCCAACTATCCACAAGGAGGAGTTTCCACCACTCGACTCGTGAGGGGTGAAAAATCGCTCAATAGTTTCCCTGGCGATGATGACAAGGACAGCGAGAACCGCAATTCCACTCTTCACGACAGGGGTCAACGGGTGTGGACGTTCAGCGATCTGCTCACCTTTAGCGAGGAAGCCTTCTTCCTGGTCTCGATCAGCAATGTGATCTGGGAATTCTTGCATCGTGGCGTCCATCGTCACAACCCAGCCGCTTGGTCTTCTCCACGTTCAGTCAAAGAATCGCGCAATACCATCGCTTTATCGCGAGCAAGTCCGTGGATGATCGCATTGGACGAAGCTGAAGCGGTAACTAATTCCACACTGGACAAGCCGAAAAGGCGTCCGATCGGACCAGAATGAACCTCAACAGCTTGCATTCTTCCATAGGGAATGACGGTCAATTGACGCATCCAAATCCCTCGGCGGATATACAGATCGCTATCCCGTTCGATATATCCCCATGCGTCTACGATCGCTCGTTGACGCCATACCCTCCATATCCCTATGCAGACGAAAACGACGGGAATGATGAATAGCAACGGCGAAGAATAGTCCTTAAGAAAGAAAACAATGACAGCGCTAATAACGACCCAGAGTGTCCAACTGAGAGCGGAGGTGATACGGCACTGCTTCACATAGGCCGGATCGAGTCCCTCCCATTCCTGATCGGGAGGGTTAAAGAGCGGATCCGTGCGGATAGACATTACCCCTCCAAAACCTTTGAAATCAGTGAGCGGTAGTTAGGCCCCAGAACCTTAACAGAGCTCATCACAACCACGCCTTTCAAGACGATGGTGGCACGCGCCTGTCCGCTGACAGCAAGACCTTCCACCTTGATATCCGCCATGATGGGCACGATTCTATCGTCTACGCCAATACCTTCACCGACTTTAATGACGATGTCTCCCATCACGGCAGCGCAATCGATGACGACCTCTCCCTGGAGCGCAGATGAGCTCAGATCATAGATCACTTTTCCACAGACCGAGCATGCTGCATTATGTCCGTCGAGACTGAGTCCGCTGGCATCGACCTTCTTCTCACTCAATATCGCGATCTTCCAATTAGAAGATCGCGATTCGTTCGCCGCGGGGAGGCGATCATCACTGACGAAACGATCCACGATATCGTTCTCACGGTTCATCTCATCATCTGATGGAGGCTGAAAATAATAGGTTTCAGGCATTTTTCTTCTCCCACATTCCCGGCGTCATTGGAAGTTCACGTTTATGCGCGCTTCGACGATACCAGCGCAAAATCGTCTCCTCTGCTTCGGAGGAGATCTGTCCACCTTCGAGATAGGTATCGATCTGGTCATAGGTCACGCCTAAAGCCAATTCGTCTGGGAGTAACGGACGATCGGATTCCAGATCGGCAGTGGGAACCTTGTTCACGAGATAATCGGGACATCCCAACGCTTGAGCCAGTTGACGCACTCGCCTCTTCGGCAGACCAGCGATGGGCATGACGTCTGCTGCCCCATCTCCGAATTTGGTGAAAAATCCGACGAGAGCTTCAGCTCCTTGATCGGTGCCGACAACCAGCATTGAGCGAGCTCCCGCGACGGCGAATTGGACAGCCATACGTTGACGGGCTTTCACATTCCCTTTGACAAATTCGCTCATCCCCTGTTCACCAGAGACAAGAATCTGCTCCCACAGAGCGTCAGTTCCTGGAGCGATATCAATGCTTAAACGCTCATCTGGACAGATGAAATCCATAGCTCTTTGCGCGTCTTCTTCATCTGCTTGAGCCCCATAGGGAAGACGTAGGGCGACGAAACGGGCATCATATCCTTCATCGCGCAAACGCTCACATGCCAATTGGGTAAGCCTGCCTGTCAAGGTGGAATCGATTCCTCCTGAGATTCCTAGGACATAGCCTTTCAATCCTGTTGAGCGCAGATAGGAAGTGAGAAAGTCGATACGTCTGGCAATCTCTTTGTCACTATCGAAGTCGCTGGGGATATCGAGGGCTTCGATGATGAGACGCTGCACCGTGCGATCTGTCATGGGATAATCCTAGTAGATGTGATCCACCCAATATGTAGTGAAAATGACAACAGTTATCTATGCTGGAAGTCCACCATCCCGATCATGACGGAGAAGACGTGAGCGTAATCGACAATGACATCACACCTTCCAGCGCGAAGAGCACTGGAAACAATGAGCTATCCCCCAAGCTCTATCCCGCCTCATATCTGTACAAGATCTTCATTCTGGGAACCCTTTGCGGGGCTCTCCTAGCTGTGGTGATCTGCTTCGCTTTCTCGACACTGAACAGTCATGACACTGCTGCCACAACACCATCACCATCAGCGAGTGCAGGAGAAAGTGGTAGCCGTGGACCTGGTAATCCAGTCGCTGGAGATCCGTCCACTTCCATACGTCAACCGAGCAGTCTGGCTCGCAGAATTGACGGGGATAAATTGGCAATGGGCAAGGTAGATGCTCCGATCGTCATGATCGAATATGCCGATTACCGCTGTCCATTTTGCAGTCTCTTCGCTACCGATCGCTTCCCCAAGATCGTTGCCGACTATATCGATACAGGATTAGTGCGTTTTGAATTCCGCGATATGCCCGTTTTCGGCGAAGAATCTTTTCAGACAGCTATTGCTGGACGGGCAGCAGCCGAGCAAGGGAAATTCTTTGAATTTCAACATGTGATCGCTGAGAACGGTGTCGCTGAAGGAGGACATCCCTCCCTACCTCGAGAACGATTGATTGATTTTGCAAAGAAAGCGGGAGTTAGCGATATTGAGCGTTTCACTGCCGATCTGGATAATCCCGATCTGAAAGCGGCAGTCCAAAGCGATTATGACGAAGGACGTTCACTCGGAGCTTCCAGCGTTCCTGCCTTCATCATCGGCAATACCCCCATGTTGGGAGCGCAGGAATATGACACCTTCGTCCAGGTGATCGATCGAGAATTGGACGCTGCCGGAGTGAAGAGATGACCGATATGGGATTGGCAGGAGCATTCCTCGGAGGGCTTCTCGCTCTCCTCTCCCCTTGCTCCGTAATGCTTCTGCCATCCTTCTTCGCCTACGCCTTCACCACACGATCTCAGCTCATCGTGCGCACGTCCATCTTCTATCTGGGCTTGTGCGCTTCGCTGATCCCCCTCGGCGTCTTCGCCTCTGCTCTAGGTTCTTTGCTGACTGTCTATCGCCATCAGATGATCGTAACGGTCGGCATTGCGATCATCATCGCTGGACTACTCCTCATAACCGGAATCACTATTCCGATCCCTGGAATGACATCACTAGGTACCAGACGATCTGCAACATCGCTGATCTCCGTCTTTCTTTTAGGTAGCGTCTATGCTGTCGCTGGAGCATGTGCCGGCCCCATCTTAGGATCTGTCCTCCTCGTGGCCTCTCTAGGCTCTATTCCCTATGGGATCGCCATCATGACTCTCTACGCTGCCGGGATGGCTCTACCTCTTCTCGTCCTATCGTGGCTATGGACACTTCTAGGGGATAAGCAGATGCGTTGGCTAGCTCCACGTACCGTAAGCCTACGATGGGGAAAGAGAACATGGGTCAACAGTTGGACGCAGATCATCTCAGGGATATTGACCATCACCGTAGGCATTCTCCTGCTGATAAGTGACGGCTCTTCGTCCCTACGCTCGATGATCTCATTGAGAACTCAATCACGCATTGAAAGCTCTGCGCTATCTTTCGCTTCGCATATCAGCGATATCTATCTGATCGCCATCGCTATCTTGGTCATCGCCATTCTTGGTGTCGCCGTTTGGATAAGACGTAGCGATCCTACATCCAGGTGACATGACGAAAAGACAAGGCGGACTGTCACCGACAATCCGCCATAAGCTCTTCTTCCTTCATCACCTCATCTATGGAAATGAGCCACGTGATCGGCGAACGCGTGCATCCATTGGGTAAGGAATTCGCGCATGGACTCATCGACAATCCTGCGCTGGTCGAGTTTATCTGGCGTCAAAGCGATATAAGCCTCTTGCCCTAAGAGAGTGACATTGAGAAAGCTCATCACCGATCGCAGGTGGGATTGAGCTAGAGCGGTTCCGATCGTTCCGATCGAAGCTCCGATAATCGCACCGGGTTTTCCATTAAGAGAATTTTGACCCCATGGACGGCTGATCGTATCCAAAGCGTTCTTCAAAACGCCAGGAATGGAGCGATTGTACTCAGGTGTGACGATCAAGACAGCATCGCACGATTCGATCTGTTCTTTCACTCTCGTAGCCTCAGCAGACATATCGCCATCGTTGTCATAGCTATAGAAGGGAAGATCATCGATGACGATCTCTTCCATCTTCAATATTTCTGGAGCCATCTGAACCAGATTTTCAGCCAAGATACGGTTGATCGATCCGCTGGCGATAGAACCGACGATATAACCAGCTTTATAGGTCATGATCTCCCCTACTCCTAATTGTTGCAATTATGACTACATAATGCATCGAGGAGTGGAACTATTCCGCACGAGGGGTTATCAACGTCCTGTTCCCGCATAGACGATGGCTTCCCCATCAGCTCCAAGATCGAATTCATCATGAGCGGCCTTGACCGCTTCGTCCACATCGGCGGCATCCACCACGACCGAAATACGGATCTCAGAAGTGGAGATCATCGAGATATTCACTCCAGCAGAGGCGAGAGCATCGAAGAAACGCGCCGTCACACCTGGATGGGTTCTCATGCCCACACCGACGATAGAGACTTTGCCGATCTGATCGTCATAGCGCAATTCAGCGAAACCCACCTCATCTTTAACCGCGTTCAAAGCATCGATAGCTTTCTTCCCATCACTCATCGGAGCGGTGAAGGTGATATCGGTCGCCCCAGTCGCCACCTCGGAGACATTCTGGACGATCATATCGATATTGATATCGGCCTCAGCGATCGCTTGGAAGATACGCGCCGCCCGACCGATTTTGTCAGGAACACCGACGATCGTGATCTTCGCTTCGCTCCTATCATGAGCAACCCCGCTGATGATGGCCTCTTCCATCGCTTGTCCTTCCTGAGCTTCATATGTATCGGAGACGACAGTTCCCGCTTTATTGGAAAATGAACTGCGCACATGGATCGCCACATTCTCGCGACGGGCATATTCCACACAGCGCAGATGCAAAATCTTCGCCCCACAAGCAGCTAATTCCAGCATTTCTTCATAGGACAGATGGGGAAGGTGTCGGGCATTGGGTACGATACGCGGATCGGCGGTAAATACTCCGTCCACATCGGAATAGATCTCGCATTGATCGGCTTTCAAAGCGGCAGCCAAGGCGACAGCGGTCGTATCGGAAGCTCCACGCCCTAAGGTTGTCACGTCCTTGGTTGTCTGCGAAACGCCTTGAAAACCCGCAACGATGACGATATATCCCTCATCTAGAGAGCGTTCAATACGTCCTGGAGTGATATCGATAATGCGGGCATTACCGTGATGAGCTGTCGTGATGACCCCAGCCTGACTTCCGGTATAGCTCAACGCCTGAGCGCCAAGATCGTTTAACGCCATCGCTAGAAGAGCCGCCGATTGTCTCTCGCCAGTGGTGAGCAACATATCCAATTCACGTGGACGAGGCTGCGGACTGACTTGTAAAGCTAAATCCATCAATTCATCGGTCGTATCTCCCATTGCGGAGATGACGACGACAACATCATTCCCCGCCGCTTTAGCGGCGACAATCCGTCGAGCGACTCTCTTAATCGATTCCGCATCGGCTACCGACGAACCACCAAATTTTTGGACGATACATCCCTGTCTGCGTTGCTCAACCCCTGTAGACACGCCTGATAGTTTACCTGGCATATCCACATGAATCGGGCACGTATCATTCCTGGCGTCTAAGATGCATCTATGCGCGATGAAGCCTTTTTCTCCTCACTGCCGAAAGTTCTACTCCATGACCATCTGGACGGCGGGGTGCGTCCGTCCACTCTGATAGAGATCGCAGACGAGATCGGCTATACACTTCCCTGCCATGATCCCGACCAGCTCACTATATGGTTCTTCGACTCAGCGACATCTGGATCTTTAAGCCGATATTTGGAATGTTTTACCCATACGACAGCCTGTATGCAGCGCGCTGAGGATTTGCATAGGATCGCCTATGAGTGGGTTCTCGATCTGGCTGAGGACCATATCATCGCCGCCGAGGCTCGCTGGGCACCCGAACAACATTGTCAACAAGGATTAACTCCCGATGAAGCGATCCGCGCTGTAGGCGAAGGGTTACGTGAGGGAATGGCAGAAGCTAACGGGCGCGGAAAACCCATTATCGCCCGCCAAGTGATCTGTTCACTGCGCCACCAGAATCACTCACTCCAAGCCGCCCACTGGGCTGTCAACCACCGTCCAGATCTTGTGAGCGGCTTCGATATCGCAGGCCCTGAAGCAGGCTATCCTCCCACCGATCATCTGGAAGCCTTCCACTTCCTCACCAAACATGCGATGCCCTATACCATTCACGGAGGTGAAGAAGGGGAATTATCCAGCCTGGACGCTGCTGTACGTATCTGCCAGGCTCGAAGGATCGGGCATGGAGTGGCGACCGCACAGGATATCAGCGAACACGATGGCGACATCGTCTTAGGCGATCTTGGCCGCTATATCCATAACAAGGGAATTCATCTTGAGGTC
>JAEZYG010000053.1 GCA_023419175.1 Actinomycetes bacterium | reverse complement strand
TGGTGGCCTTCTCTCCTTCTGCGATCAAGTCTGTAGTGTGCAGAATGTATTCATTGTTACCGTCGTCAGACTGACGGAAGTAGCGCACTGTAACGCCTTTGGCGAACACTGCATGAAGATCAATAGTTTCATCAGTCGAGACCTGTTCGGGAGCATCAGAATAGGTGAATGGCTGACCATCGTCAGTAGCCCAGTAACGGAACACCTCTTTTTCTGCTTTAGGGATCTCAATCCGTTTCAGAGTGCCACCATCGCGAAGAATCTGCCGATCCAGCAAATCGGTTTTAGCTTCATCGCGGTAGAAATTGTAGATACGAGTGGCTTCATTCGGGATGATTGAACGTGGCTTACGTACACGCACCGATTGGGATTCATTATCGGATACCACGCTAACATCACGAGCATTTTCAAGAGCAAAAGCCATATCAGGCAACTGCCCCAGCGTCATGACTGTGAGAAGTAAGTACACAATCATTACACGCCAATGCCGTTTCATCATGTCTTTCCTAGACATTCTCATATCCTCATACTCTTCAGCTAATCTGTTGAAACCTAAACTATTTTCCATGCCATACACCCCTTAGGGGTGACATATCGGGGCATCTGAACATAATCCGTAATCTGCCCAGACAGTAGCCCTCAGCGATCTATGGAAATAGTTTTGAGTCGCCGTATATATGCAACAGAACAACCTTGGGGCTGGCATATTGCATCACCAGCGCGCTGCTTGTCCGTATCGATGAGTTTCATCTAAGCCCCCCCCGGCATCTCAGCGTTTTCTCACCATCTAATTGAGATAACCAATCCAATAGATCATACTACAGCCCACAGCTGATTGCGATAAAGAGATGGAACTGTAGAAAGGGAATAGAGGATCCGCGATCCATATAATCCCTAGAGAAAGCGATCCTGCCACGACCTCATTGGGAAGGCTAGCATCAGCACATTTTCTTTGGCTCTTATATGATGAGAACTGTGACCTCTCTCATACGAAGAGCTCTCATCGTCGTGGACGTACAAAACGATTTCTGTGAAGGTGGATCTCTTGGCGTCCAGGGAGGAGATGATCTCGCCTTACGTCTTGCCGATCTGATCGATTCCCACCGGACATCCATCTACGACTACATTCTTGCCACCCGAGATGCCCATATCGCTCCAGAGGGACATTTCAGCGATACTCCCGATTATCGCCGCACCTGGCCGATACATTGCATTCACGGAAGTGAGGGGTGGCGTCTTCGTCCACCTCTTGACGAGATCGCTTTCGACCAGATCTTCGACAAAGGAGCCTATAGCGCAGCCTATTCCGGATTTGAAGGCAGGAGTGATGAGGGCATATCTTTGGCGCAGTGGCTATCCGATAGAAAGGTCACCTCTATAGATGTGGCGGGAATCGCCACCGATCATTGCGTCAAAGCCACCGTATGGGACGGGCTGGCATTGGGTTTCGATGTCAGGCTTTTACGTCCATATACAATCGCTGTCGATCCATCGGCTACAGATACTATCTGCGCGCAATTAGCTCAAGCCGGAGCCATCATTCTTTCTCACCCACGTGACATATCACGATAGCCCTAAGAGCCAACCGTCAATAGACGCACCCCACCCCTAGGGATAAAGATCAGAGCAACTATAGGCATCGTGCCCGTCAGCACCTGATGAGTGCTCACGAGCACGATAGCGAATCGTTTAAGCGATCAATCCGCGCTCTTTCGCTGTGCGATATCCCGTCCTCAAAGCGAGCAAGATCATCACGATTCCCACAGCTACCGGTATGAAGGGAGTGCGTCCACCAGCCGCCGGCAGATGGCCGATAGGAACGTTATTGACCGTCAAAGCGTTATTGGCAAGAGTCGTATCGCCTAGGACACGATTACCCACACTCACCAAGGAGCTTGCAGTCTGAGGCTCGATCAAGGTGATAAGACCATCTTCATTCACCATGAACGGAATAGCGACTGGCAAGAGCTGGTAACCCTCAGGGGCTTTCACCTCACGCAACCAATAGGTGCGGTTGACGTCGAGTTCAGCGGTGATAAATTGCACGTCGCCCATCGACTTATCGGCGGGGGCGTCCACGATACCATCAGCGATCGGATCCCCTGCAGGATCATCGTAGAGGTCGAATCTCACCCCTTGGAGCCTGCTAGCGGAGTCATCGGCAAGTTTCGTAATTCCGATACGCTGCTTCTTGGGCGTGGCAGGAATTAAACCGGCATCCACGTTGGGATTATCCAAATCCTTCTGCGGACGATTCTTCTGCCCGCGCTTCAAATTCACCACATCGGTCCAACCGTCTGCGTCCACATCGGAATCATCGGCTTCTCTCGCCCCAGATTCTGCCTTCTTTTGAGTGAACTCATATCTATTCTTGATATCTTCTGGCAAAACGAAGCGCAGACGGTATTTGCCCTCATGAAGCCCCTTGAATTCGTAATATCCGTCATCATTGGTTTTTGCTGTCTTCAAAGGCTGTCCAGGGTTGGAGGTATCGACATCGCCAGGATATAGCTCGACGGTGACACCGGCGACATTCCGGTTATTCTCCTCAACATTTTGCACGCCGTTCTTATCCAGGTCATACCAGACTCGATCGCCTAAGGAGAGCAAGAAGGGCTCTTGATTGTCGTCATCATTGTGGGCATATTCGATGGCGGCGACCACACCACCCTCACCGGGAACCTCTTTGAGAGTGAAATAGACCTTTCGGGACTGCCATACTCCACTTTGTGGACGCGTTTTATCGTCATCTGTCTCGCCGATAATAGCTGGAGGCATGTTATAGCCTTTAGGAGCGACGACTTCTTCTGCATAGTAGGTTCCTGGACGTGTGATATTCGTCCACGTGGCGATGCCGCGTTCATTGGTAATGGCGGCTCGCCCGACACGCTCCCCTTGACCTGTATCGGGATTAACGTAGTACAGACGGTATCCGGCTTTAGCCAAAGGTGTAAATTTACCCTTCGTATAGTGATCTAACCATAGCTGATCGTTATCAACACCTCTGAGCAATATCTCACGAGGATAGAGGGTATCGACTCCAGCGATGGAGGGAAGCTGATCTGGACGGATATTCTCTCCGTCCTTGGCAAAATGACCCTTAATCAAGGTGATCTGGTTGATCGGATTATTCACCACATCATAGGTATTGAGGCTGCTATCACCGTTTACCCAGATGGTGCGCAGAATCGGATTATCCCTTCCAGCCGCCTGTCCAGCAGAGGTATATCCCTCAGGACTACGGGTTTCTACCAGATCGTAGAATCCGCGTTCAAAGACTCCACTGAAGGTCAATTCTCCATTATCGTTCGTCACTCCTTGCCCAAGAAGACCGTTGGAAGGATTGCCGGAATCGTATCCACCCTGGCGGTAGAGGGAGAATTCAGCTCCCTTGAGGAGGGTATTGCGGTCGAGAATAGAGGATTTACGGATACGGATACGCGATGTGTTATCACCGCTGCGCACACCGTAGGCCTCACCTACTCCATAGGTCGGATAACGTGTAGCGGACGAATAGGTCTGTCCCACAGAACCAGCCGTGTTCTGCTGTGGAGTATCGGTGCGGAAGTCGATCTTTTTGACATTGACCAACATCAGCAGTGGACCTGCCGGCTGCAAACTGCCGCCTTCGCGATTTTGAATGGTGTAGGTCAGTTTACGTCCATTGACTTTGATATCGACTGTCCACCCAGGTTTCGCTCCCCCGTTGATGGGATAGATCAGATTCTCTTCGCGCACATCGTCACGAGAGACAGCGACCGCATCTTCACCTTCCCTCATCGGTGGAACACGGTAGATGCGCACGAATTCTTTCGGATCGGTCGTATTGACAGCAGGGCCGGTTAAAGTCGTCCACTTCGCCCAGGAATAGCTTTCGCTTTTCTCATCGCCCAGCTGGTCATAGTAGCTGTTATAGATATTGGGGCCTTTACCGGTTCGGTTGATATGCAGACCATAGGTGATGGTGTGGTCGGTCTCGCCATATTCTTCCTTCTTGACCGTGTTATAGACACTATTTTTCAAAAAGTCATCACTGTATTTCACTGCATAGGACGATTGCAGGGTATTGACATAGGACGGAGAGGTCTCCCCGGCTCGATAGTATTCGGTCTTGAAGTCAATCGTCCGACCCGTTTCATTCTTATAGGCGTCGAAAATCGAGGTGATGATCGGCCCGATGGAGAAACGTCCACGGATATGGTCGTGGGTATCGACATAGTCGGTCAGGTAGAACTTGACCACATTCGTATTTTCATCGATATCGGCTTTGGCGATGACCTGCTTGACACCTCTTTCATCACGGGTATAGATATCGAAGTCATAGGGGGCTTTGATATTACCGATCGGAGGAATCTTCAAGGTGAAATAATCGCCTTGTTTCGCATCATCGGGGATTGCGAAAGCGCCTTCCATCCATGCGTAGTGGCCATCGAAATTTGACGGCATACGCGGTTCGATCTCTTTCAATGTCTTTGAGGAGTAGTAGCGGAATGCCAATTGCTCCACATTGGTCACGCCATATTTTTGATCGAGTTCGGCTTGATTTTCTAAGAAGTTGACATCCCATTTGCCTCCAAAATCGTCCAGAGGCAAGATATTGGCGCTGAATTTCACCAAAGCGGGATTGAAGGCAACGCGCACAGGATCGGTATCGACCTTTAAAGAGTAGAGAATTTTGTTCCCACTCGTATCAAAACGCGGCAGAAGAGTATTTGATTTATAGGAACGCGTTGTGGCATCCCAGGTGAGTTTCGCCACCTCTTCCTTGGTATCCGCATTGAGCACGGTCACCGGTATTTTCGGCATATCGTCATAGCCGCGTCCTTCAAGTTCGCGCTGATATGAATTCGGGAATACTTTGACAGAGCGGACGTGGGGTGAAAATTTCAACCCTTCAACGCTTGCCTCTACATAGTCCAACAACTTTTTAGAGCCGGAATACCAGTTGTAGTGGCTGTGGAAACGCGCCTTATATTCTGACCTATTCGGATCGGTGATCTCAGTCACCCAGGTGAGACGATATTCAGCGTTATTGTTCACCCTTTGATATCCCCAATATCCGTTATCGTTCCACACCTGTTCATCGGTGGCAGGGTTGCCGATCTTCAAATACTTACGGTATTCGTTTCCAGCGTTATATCCGGATTGGAAATCGACCATCGGGGTGGTGTGAGCAAGCCTCAAACCAGGCCCAAATTGTGGATAGACGTAGAGGTCGTCATTAGCTCCCCCATCTTTTTTCAGATAGGTAGCCGTCCAAATGATATATTTGCCGTCTTTTGTATATTGGCCTTTCAATGTCGCATCATTGGTGGAGTGGCGGGCACGTCCATAGAGGGTATCGGCTTCGCCATAGGGGTCGGAGGCTAAAGCGGCTCCTCCTTTGAAATCGGATACCCGATTATTATTCCTGCGGGCAGTCCACTCATCACCGTCTTGATTGAGAGCGATGAGCTGCACATCGGCAGGAGCGCTATCGACTTGGAGTCGATATTTTTGCCTCACACCTTGAGGATCGAATTTCGGCAGCTTACCGATCGTGTACATCCCTTGACGCCCTTGAAGGTTATACAATCCTCGACCGGCTTGCTGACCGAATTGATTAAAAATCCTAAAGACGATGTCCTGATCGACCTGCTTTTGGATGACGATCTGATTCGTCTTTCCTTCAATGAAACCTGTCACAGGGGTTTTTGTCCACGAAAAACCACCAGCACCATGCCAGGAGACATTCAAGGTGGCGTCCATCGAATAGTCTTTGCGTTCATGGTCGGTGATTTTCGTAATCACCTGGAATTCCACCTGCTCGTCTTTGGGAACAGGAGGTGTGGCATCACGCTCTTGGAATTTACGCCACAGATAGACGGTATTTTCATACCTCTGGCCACCCAGATAGCTACCTGAGGCGGATTTCACTTCCCCATTTTCGTATCCACCACGGAATTCGCTCGAATTGTAGATATGCTCCATATAGTGCAGTGGGGAGACGGTCACATTATTTCTCTCAGGTTTTCTCTCCAGCCCCTCTCCTGGGGTAAAACGCAGATAGAAATTCTGATTTCCATTGCCGAATCGATGCCAGGTTTTGAATTTCCAGATGATGTAATTACCGTCTGAGGAATATTCAGCCGTAATCGACAACCCCACATTATTTTCTTCCTTGCGATAGGTGCGCTCAGGAGTGGTGAATTTGCCTTTCTCAGCTTTGATATTTTTGCGCACTGCATTGGATTGCGAGATCCACTTCGTCAGGTCTTTCTCATCGTCTGTTCCAGGCAGACGCATATTGCCCATCCAACTCGTCGTGGGCTCACGATATCCGTAGGCTCCAGGTTGCACCCTCAGCGATTCGGCGGATTCCACCGAACGGCGGGAACGACTCCTCGGCTGGTCGCTCTCCTCGCTCGTTACGCTATCACTCGGCGAGGGGGATCTAGACATCATCTCATCGAGTTTTTCACTCGGGGTGGGCTGAACCTCTTCTGCTGGAAGGCTTGGCGTGCTGGTCTGCTCTGGCTCAGTATCTGGCTGAACATCTGGTTGCACACTCTCAGTTTCAACAGCAGAGGGGGATTCAGATTCTTCAGCAGTGGGAGAAACGATCGTTGGGCTTGCCGAGACGGCGGATTCTTCTACATCTTCGGCATGGGCATAGACCGCACTTGTCGAGATGAGAGCACCGCATATCAGGCTTGTCGCAAGACGGGTGAGCATCCGTTGACAACACCAGAGATTCTGGTGGCGCGTCGCGTGGCGATTCTGCTCTGCTCCTTCAAGGCTAGCCATCAGTTGTTCTCCTGCATATCTGTTGTGATCTCGCTATCGATCTGTGCCATATCGTCTATCGTTTCGTTCTCATAAGCGCGTTTGGGGCGTTGTCGGCGGCGTTTATGAACGAGAATCGTAAAGACCACGATCATGGTGAGGGCTGTGATGATCGCGATAGCGGGAATCAACATCCATAATTTAAAGATTGGATATGTTGAGCTTTCCAAGCTCTTTTCGTCCTCGTGGGTCATCGGGGCGCGTTCAGCGTGGACGAGAAGACGGTGCGTATTGATTCCATAAGGGGTGCAGGTAATCAAAGTCACCATATCTTTCCCCTTGCGGATATAGAGAGAGTCGGTCTGGTGTGGCTCTACGACTTCGGTGCTGACCACTTCATATTTCAGACGTTCACCAGCGACGAAGATATAGAGAGGATCGCCTGGAGACATCTCGCCGAGATGGTCGAACATGGTGGCGTTACCCAAACCGGAATGTGCTGTGATGACAGCGTGGGTGGATTCCCCTCCGACAGGCAGGGATGTACCGAAAAGGTGACCTGCTCCCTTCTCAAGGGTGTCATCAAAGGTTCCGTGATAGATCGGCAATTTCACCTTGATAGACGGAATCTGCAAGGTCGCCATCGCCGAGGCGGTATTGAGATAGGTTAAATAGTTGCGGTAGATCTCGGTGTCGGGAGCGACTCGTTGAAGGAGGGGGTCAAGGATCGGTCCATTGTGCAACTTGCTGTTGTAATTACGCGCCTTGTCCATCTCCACATTGGTCTGTCCCACATTGCGTTGCTCTGCCTGTTCTCTCAAGGAAGATTCGATGATGTCCACGCTTTTTGCCTGCGAATAATTCATGATGCAGGTTGCGATGACGGGATAGAGCAATAGGACGATACCGATCATTAAAGCCACTGTGGCAAGAATCATTTTCCACAGATTGCGGGCTTTTTTCTGAGTCCGGAGGGAAGCTGATCTCTCAGCCTGATCGTCTATCTGTTCAGATTGCGTCCTTGTGATGAGCATGAGCTTCCCTCCTTTCTCTTATCGTGAGGGCGCGATCAAGGAATTCGATCGCACCCTGTCGTTATTTAGGCTTCGCGACGCTTGAGCGAGATGATCGCATAGGCGGCGGCGATAAGAATCACCAGACCAGCTGAGGTAGCGGCGAATAGACCAGCGCCACCGGTGAACGGCAGGTTGAATCCAGCGTTCTTCGGGGTATTGGGAACATTGAGATCCAACGACACGACAGCAGCATCTGCTCCATCAGTCAGCGTGAACTTGATCGGTTCGGGGCTCTTCTCATAGCCGGCAGGAGCCTTGGTCTCCAAGAGGCAGTAATCGTCTACATTTCCATCGCCAGCCTGGGCGGAGTTGTTGTAGTGATTCGACAGATGCAGACCCTCGATGAGAACCTCACCATTTCCTTCAGTGGTGAACTTATTCTTGGTATTCACCGTCAGCTTCTGGGTCATATCGGAGCAGTAGTAGAGCTCGAATTCAGCGCCATTAAGTTTGGTGCCAGTATCGCTGTTCTTGTGCTTGACGATCTTCACCTTGCCCAGTTTGGAGGTCACCTTCTCGGAAGGAACCGGAGGGGTAGGAGGAGTTACCGGGGGAACGGGAGGCACACCAGGAGTCGGGGGGATACCCGGAATGGGAGGAAGTTCAGGAGAAGGCGGATCGTTCGGCTTAGGCTGCGGCGTGTCGGAATATTCGCTGCTCGGAGCGAGATAGGCAACGTTATCGATCACACCATCGGTGGGCATCTTATCGATCTTGACGGTCAAGGTGGTCTTCACCTTGGTATCGGCAGTGCCAGTCTTGCGGGCCTGCTGCAGCTTCTGCAGACCTTCAGTGGTGAAGCCCACGCGGACGACCTTGTGCTTCGGATCGGTCGGAGGCTGCGCGGTAGCACCGTCATAGTAGTCGATCTTGTAATCGACATCGTTCGTCAAGGTAACCCCAGGAGTAGCGCCTTCAACCTCAACCTTGACCTTATTGGCGAGCTGAGCGGAGTCGATCGAGACCCATTCTCCGTCCAGAGGATCGATGACGGTGTACTTATCGAGGGTCTTATCGCCATCGACAAGGGGAATAGCGGTGCGGATGGTGTATTCCATCTCGTCGCCGACATTCTTCTTGCGGTCGTTGACATCCTTCTTCACATCGACCGAGGTGTTCTTGGGATAGACATGCAGATCCCAGTTCCACTCGGTGGTACCAGCATTTCCGTCCTTGCTCATCGGGACGGTGATGAGGAAGGGAGAGCTCGGCAAGACGGTAACCTCTTTGGAGTTTACCTTGGCTCCAGCAACGCTGGATTCTTCCACCAGATAGAGACCCGGCTTCAGATTGGGGAATTCAGCGAGACCAGCCGCGCTAGTTTTTACTTTGCTGGTCTGAGTCATATCGAGTGTAACTGCCTTTTTCTTTTCTTCGGCAGTTCCAGCGGCGTTGAATGCCTTGACGATCCCCTCAGCATCTTTCCACCCCTGATTGGTGGTCAGATCCAGATCAGTCGCGCCGTCTTTCTTCACCAAGGTGACGGTGAATTCCACACCCTCCACCGGATCGCTCGTAGGCGCTGGGGTCATTTCCTCACCAGTGGCACGCTTTTCCTCTTGCACACCCTCCGGCTTCAGGTATTTGTGAATCGACAGCTTACCCTTGGTCTCCTTATTGATTGTTGAGAAGGGCTTGGCGTCCGTATGAGAGGCTGGCTCATCGGCGAATACCGTAGGCGTGGTCACGCCGAAGCTCAAGGCGACAGCGAAGGCGACCACACTCAACTTCTTCGTCAGCGAAGTTTTCATGCTTTCTCCAAGTAGCTCATTTCGTTGTGCTTGGGACATCTTCGCTGGCGTCAAAGGGCGCACGCATAGTTCCAGAATTTTAGAATGAAAGATTTACGTGAATGGACTCTTGACAGCCCCCCCCGCAAAACTTCGTTGCGTCCACACCTTCGCACATACCACCTGAGTCGTAGAACCCAGATAATTCCATGCAGAAGATGACATACCAAGACTACTGTGTATGCGGGATACACAGTCAAATCCAGGGAGGTCTTCTCGCTGGCATCTTCGTCATCGCCTGCATGGTCGGACGTTTCCTCAACGGAATCTTGAATAATCTGCTTGGGGATCGGATCACACTTCTATCCTCCGTCGCCCTGCTCATCATCTCCCTCGGAGGCTATCTTGTCGCCGCCTCCATCATGTGAGTCACCCTCGGATTCTCATCGGTGCTAACCTACATCACCACCTATTCGGCTGAGCGTGGACTCATCTCAGCCGGACAAGCCATGGCGATTAAACGGGCAGGCTTCACACAGATGGGCTTAGCTGTTGGTTCTTTCTTCCTCTTAGTCGATTTCGGAACGGGTATTGGACCGATCATCTTGAGCCCACTGACCCATCTTGCAGGCTATGCGGCGATGTTCACCGCAGGAATCGTCTAAGCGTCCTCGCATTGATTCTCTATCTATGGATAGCGGCAGATAGTCCACACACATCCACCCGCTGATCTGCCTTTTAGCACGACCGAGATTCTCAACAGTCAACCTCTATCCACACGTTTCAAAACATAAATGCATTAAAAGCTATACTGGAGATCTCTTACACAGTTAGAGAAATGAGATTCACTATGGCGTGGGCACTCATCACTGGAGCGTCATCTGGACTGGGACGACAATTCGCCTATCACCTCGCCCACGAGGGATATGACCTTATCATCACAGCTCGTCGCGGCGATCTCCTTGACGATATCGCCGAGAAGATCCGCGCACGCTATGGCGTCCATGTCGATACCATCGTCGCCGATTTGAGCAGACGAGACGATGCATATCGCATTGTAGCGATCCTGGAAGATCGACAAGATATCTGTTTAGTCATCAACAACGCGGGATATACCCTCGCCCAAGAATTCAGCGAAACAGCTCTTGACGATCAGATCGCTCTCTTAGAGGTCATGGTCACAAGCGTGTTGATTATCACCCATGCCGCAGTGCGCTCCATGAAAATACGCGGAGAAGGTTCAATCCTCATCACAAGCTCCTATGTCGCCAATACGGCGATGGGAATATATGCAGCCCATAAAACATGGGATCTGGTTTTCGCTGAAACCCTCCACGCACAATTAACCGATTCCCATATTCACGTCACAGCACTATGCCCAGGCACATTGAAAACCGATTTTTGGTCATCGACCAATGCTGACCTTTCCCATCCGATTTTCGCCCTATCTGCCCTCGACCTCTCCTTCGTAGTCAAAGAGGCATTGAAAGCGCTTCGCCGCAATAAAGCGATCTGTATTCCCGGTAGACGCTACCGAGCCCTCAACGTGGTGAAACATATCGCCCCGCGTTCCCTGGTCAATTGGGCAACCGTCTGTCTCAACAGACGCAGAATGCACCTCTAAGTTCACCACGTCGCGCCCAGCTCATAACTCATCTGGTGACAACGTGCAAAGATGGAATCCGTTAGACCAGAAGGAGCATCATGAAACCCATCGAACGCACCCATAGCGCTGCTGAGGTGATCCGTCTTTTTGAATCCCGCTATACAGCAAAATCCTATGATCCGAACCGCCACGTCAGCGATGAAGATCTAGCCGCTATCCTCGAAGCAGGACGCCTCTCCCCCTCGTCTATGGGCTTGGAGCCGTGGCATTTCCTCGTCGCTCAAGCAGGCTCATTAACCGATGAGATCGCCCCTCTATGCTGGGGAGTTCACCCCACCCCCTCCCATTGGATTTTCCTTCTCGGACGCAATGGATCATCGTTTACCGCCAGCGACGATGAAGCCGATGACTACGTTTCCCACCTTCATGTCGATATCCAACAGCGCGGAGCCGACAAGATTTCCGCCCGCCGCGAGCATGTGCGCAATCTGCTCGCCAAAGATTTGGAATTGACCAGCCATGATGCTGTGAATGGCTGGGTAGATCGTCAGGTATATCTGGCAATGGAATCGATGCTTCTCGCAGCAGCTATGCTCGGAATCGACTCCACTCCCGTCGAAGGTCTTCACCGCCAAAAGGTGGAACAGCTACTGATCGACAAGGGATTGTTAAATCCAAACG
>JAEZYG010000089.1 GCA_023419175.1 Actinomycetes bacterium | reverse complement strand
GCCGATGAGCATCCCAGCAATTCAGAAGTTTTACCGGTGATGATGCGTCCATCTGGTAATTCCAAAGCGGCGGCTGGAGCACCTGTTTGTTTTTCAAGTTCAACAGCAGGAGAGACGACACGACGGTCATCGGTAGTAATTCCCATACGCGACATACGCAAGGCGATACGATCGGATTGCGTAGAATCCATCTGGTTTCGTCGTTCTTGGACGAGAGTTTGGTAATAGCGGCGGATGACTTCTTGTCTTCCAGCCTCACGACATACCTCGTCGTCGCTGATACTCAGTCCAGCCATATTGACGCCCATATCGGTTGGAGATTTATAAGGAGAGGTTCCCAAAATCTCTTCAAAGAGGCGGTTAAGGACAGGGAAGATCTCGATATCGCGGTTGTAATTGACCGTCTGCTCGCCATAGGCAGCCAGATGGAATGGGTCGATCATATTGACATCGTCAAGATCGGCGGTGGCTGCTTCATAGGCGATATTGACCGGATGATCTAAGGGAAGATTCCAGATTGGGAAGGTTTCAAATTTTGCATATCCAGACGAGATGCCGCGTTTATAGTCGTGGTAAAGCTGGGAAAGGCAGGTCGCCATCTTGCCGCTACCAGGACCAGGAGCTGTGACCACGACAAGATTGCGAGAGGTCTCGATATACTCGTTGCGTCCATATCCTTCATCGCTGACGATAGTGGCGACATCATGGGGATATCCCTTGATGGGGAAATGACGATAGACCTTCACTCCGAGACGTTCCAGTTTGCGTTGGAATTCAGCGGCCGCGTTGTTGTCATCGGTGATATGGGTGATGACGACACTTCCCACATAGAGACCATAGGAGCGGAAGGCATCGATCAAACGCAAGACATCTTGGTCGTAGGTGATGCCGAGATCTGCGCGCATTTTATTGCGAGCTAGATCCTTTGCCGAGACGGCGATGACGATTTCCACTTCGTCTGCGAGAGATTCCAGCATGACGATCTTATTGTCTGGTGTGAAACCGGGAAGTACGCGTGAGGCGTGCATATCGTCAAAAAGTTTGCCGCCGAATTCGAGGTAGAGTTTGCCGCCGAATTGTTGACGGCGTTCCAAAATATGTTCGGTTTGAAGTGTGAGGTATTTGTCACGGTCAAAGCCAATAGCTCGCATTTATCTCCCCTGTCTGGAAAATGAACAAGCCACGATCATAGCCATCTTTTGTGCACTGTGTCGCAAGGATTTTTTTACTCGCAACGCGCTCGTCGAGGAAAGATTCCCGCTTACCCTACTCCTTTAGGGGGAAGGAGGACGGGAAATTCTATGAGGAAGAGAGGAGATTTAGGCACAAAAATAGAACCTCAGACATAGAGGCATCACAAAATAACGGGAGGAAAGTCTGATGCTTTCACCTCTCGTTATCGAGATCCCGTTCGCGAGAGCGGGAGAACCAAACTACCTTTTAAGAAGATGTGTGTCAAATCATCTCACCATCTTTCCTCAACTTCCCTGTAATATTTCTTTTCAAGGAGGAGATATGGCTAAAACGAGTGAAGATGATGGGGTTCTCTTTCGTCCCATCGCCTATGTGAGATCGGGATTTCACTCCAAATTCGCCATACCACGTCAATCGGGTTTAGTTGATTCCACCCGAGCTTTCATAGAATTTTGTCCCCCATATCGCAAAGCAGAAGCGCTCAGAGGACTAGAGATGTTTAGCCATCTATGGCTGCTATGGATTTTCCATCAGGCTCATAAAGCCTCATCGCTTACCGTTCGTCCACCTCGTCTTGGAGGAGATCGTCGTCTCGGGGTCTTTGCAACGCGCTCCCCTTTTCGTCCGAATCCTATTGGATTGTCCAGTGTAAAAATCATCGATATCGACGAAAATACCTCTCGTGGTCCGATCATTACCGTGGCGGGCGCAGATCTTGTCGATAAAACCCCTCTTATCGATATCAAACCCTATATTCACAATGACTGTCGCCGTGATATCCGCGATGATTTCACCCAGATCAATTCTGATTATGAATGCAAGGTCACAGATCCTTGCGGATATTTAGAAAAGATTCCTCAAACAATCGCCGAGACGATTATGGGAATCATTGCCCAAGATCCCCGTCCGGCCTATCACTGCGACCCGACGAGGATCTACGGTTTCGAATATGACGACTATCACATCGCTTTCCAGGTAGACGATAGGATCGCCACCATCATCACCATCGATATGCTCTAATCCTTCATACGCGATTGACGAGCCAAAATCTGGCTTTGAATCGGCTCGGTTGCCAACAAGGACAGAATTAAAATTGCAATACCGAGGATAATAAGAACCATAAAGGCAACAGCTGTTTGCGCTTGTCCTAGATCGCTATCGACTCCAGCAGGGATAATAGCTGCTCCGATTAAAAAGCCGAGAGGTGCTGCGGTGAGAATCCCACCGATGCTAGGAAGTAGATATTGTAACCAATTCGCACTGGAGATGAAACGCCGGGAAGCTCCCATCTTATGCAATGCAATGGTCTGATCGGCTCGTTCAAAGACAGAAGCGGCTTGAGCTATGAACATCGATGTGGCAGAAAGAATGAATCCTATCGCCAAGACGATAAAAGCTCCCTTGGTGTAGTCCGTTTGAGAACGCATGAAAATCGAGGTGATCTCGTCTATTGGTAGACCGGTATTTTCTTCAGTAGGTGTGAAAGCCTGTAAGGGCATTGCCGCCATGAATGCGCCCAGGAAAGAGAGGAAACATACCCCGTTGATTTTCTTCCACACATCGCGTGGATCGCTTTCGATACGTCGAGATGCCCACATCAAAGAGCCCGTAGAGAAATGAGCGATCACACGATATGACTGCTGTAAAAGCCATGGCATGAACAGATGGTAGCCGCCGACAGTCACACCAAGAATGGAAAGAACGAAAATAGTACGGATGAGATCATCTTCCGATACTCGTACAAGGAAAGGAGAGGCGATAACAGCGGTCAGACTGACCATGAAAAGAATTAAACGCCATGCACGCAATATCGGAGGAACGCTTCGACGAGAGACTCCCAATGGAGAGATACGAACTCTTTGCAATCCCCACCAGGTAGAGAGAAGAGAGATACATCCCACAATGACGGTCACTGCGATCATTCCCCACCACGGTAAAATCATCTGAGCAGGATTGATTGGGATGGTTAAAAGAGACATCTTCGACCATAAAGGGAGAGTTAAGAGATAGACGATCATCCCGATGACAGCTCCGATAAGGATTTGGATCGAGGTCTCTATCAGTGACATTGCTGTCACGTCTCCACTGGAAAGACCGATCAAACGCAATGACGCTAGACGCTCACTACGGCTTTGCGCTCCTAAGAATGCCGCTTGAGAAGCCAAGGTGATGATGGAAGGGATGACCAATGCGCATGCGATGACAGCTAGGGTCACATAGAAAGTGGCAATAAGATTAAAAAAATCTGGTTCAATGCGATAGATAGCTTGAAGGCTCTCATCTGGGTTGATCTTGCGTTGATAAAACATCCACGTTCCGCCCGCAACTGTGAAAGCTAGGGCGTAATTAATCGACATGGCAAGAATGGAAATGACGAAGAGGCGCCCATCACCTTGCTTCGCTTTGAAACGAGCTTTAGCCATATCCCATGCCAAACGACGGATGGAGCGTGGTGAACGAATCGCAGAAGAATCGATCAGGCGATATTTTTCCATCACCGTTGTCCTCCATAAGAAGCAGTCATCTGATCGGAATGAACGATGCCATCACGAATTTCGATTAGACGCTCACACCATCTAGCTACAGAAGAATCGTGGGTCACCAAGATCAAGACTGAGCCATTTTGCTCATTTAAGGTGGTGAGCATTTGCATCACCTCATGTCCGTTGGATTGATCTAATGCTCCGGTCGGCTCATCCGCAAAGATGACCGCAGGAGAGCCGACAAGGGCGCGAGCTATCGCGACTCTTTGCATCTGCCCGCCAGACATCTGAGCGGGACGACGCTGCGCTAACTGTGAAATTCCGAGACGATCCAGCATCGTATATGCCTTCTCAAGAGCTGTTGACTTCGGTGTTCCAGTCAACATGAGAGGTAAAGCGATATTTTCTGATGCCGGCAATTCGGGAATGAGCTGTCCATCTTGGAAAACGAATCCTAGAGAAGAAAGGCGAAGATGGGATCGCTTGGCATCGCTAAGGGATGTCACCTTCAAAGATCCAATCTCAACATGTCCTTCAGTCGGTGATAAAACTCCCGATAGACAGTGTAAAAGAGTCGATTTTCCCGAGCCAGACGGACCCATGATCGCCACCGATTGTCCAGCAGGAATATCTAAGTTGATGCCGTTGAGAGCATGGACATCACCAAATTTTTTCACCAATCCCCTACAGGAGATGGCTATCTTTCTATCCTCAGATCCAGTCATATCTTCAGTTCACTCTCATTACCGAGAGAATCCAATGGAGCTACCGATGATTCGATGGTAGAGCTAGCACTACCCTATTTCACCTATCAGAGTCGATAGAGTGGAGATGTGAAGTGGTTGAAGTTCACATCGCGTCAGATCAATAGCTATCGAAACCAAATTACCGATTTGACCACCTCTAGACGTGCAATCGTCAACGCCTATGAAATCGAAAGGCAGCGTATCGAACGCGACCTTCATGACGGAACCCAACAATATCTAGTCGCGGCGGCAATGAAATTGGGAGAAGCTGAGATGATGCATCGTCTTGGCGAAAATGAAACGGTCGGTGAGCTTCTTAAACAAGCTCATAAGGCTATTGAAGAAGCCCTCAGCTCTTTACGCACCATTGTGCGAGGAATCCACCCACAAGTCCTTCACGACGAAGGTTTACTTGCTGCAATCGACGAAATCACCGCCAACCTTCCGATAGACATCGAGGTTATCTGCCCTCACCCCCTCCCCGACTTAGCGGAAGGGGTGATTGCTGTGGGATATTTCTTCGTCTGCGAGGCGTTGAATAATATCGCCAAATACGCTGCCTCGTCACATACGACAATGGTGATCACTGCCCATGAAAATCTGCGTATCTCTATTGTCGATACAGGACCTGGTGGAGCCCATTTCACCCCAGGAGGTGGCTTGTCAGGAATGAAAGAGCGTCTGGCTGCCTTTGGAGGATGGCTGGAATTATCTTCTCCACAGGGAGGCCCTACTCAAATCGTTGCCTCCATACCCTTATTACTCTTTCCAGGGGAAAGTTCGATCGTGCTATGAGTGCTGTGCCGATATTATCCGGTTTGCAATGTGTCATTGCAGATGATTCCTTGCTCTTACGTGAAGGATTGGCTTCCTTGCTGAAGCGTATGGGGGCTCAGATCATCGCAGAATTTGAAGATGCCGATTCATTGCGACATTATCTTAAATCTCTGGCAGATAGTGAGGATTTTCCCGATATCGTGATCGCAGATGTGCGCATGCCACCCACACGACATACCGATGGTTTAGAAGTCATCATTGAGGCAAAACGCGCCTACCCTCGTCTATCTGTGATGGTGTTAAGTCAATATGTTGCCGCCGCCTATGCCCATCAGCTTTTCTCCCTCCCCACTGAAGCTCACGGCGGAGGAAGCGGATATCTCCTGAAGGAGCGTATCGGTAATGTCGAGCAATTCCTTTCTTCGATACAACTGGTCGCCTCGGGAGGAGTAGTGATCGATCCAGAAGTCACTACGGCGATGATTCGTTCTGGACGTAGCGGATTGACACACCTCACCGAAAGAGAATTTGAAGTTCTTCAAATGATGGCGCGTGGATTATCGAATCGAGAAATTGCAGCTCAATTGGTCATTTCCGATGCGGCAGTTGCCAAACACGTATCGAATATTTTTACTAAGCTCCATCTTGATCCCACGGAGGATAATCGACGCGTCCGAGCGATATTGACCTATCTTTCTGATCGCACCGATAGCCTCTAAGAATATGCAGATCACCGACTAGAATGGTTGGATAAGCGATTATATAACCCTGATATCGAGAAGGGAGAGTCTTATCAGACCCGCCAACCTCTACAGTTGGATCGAGACCATCACATCCTCTCTCTCCATTGAGAAGGGGCAAACTTTAGTGGTTACACTTCAAGGGATTGAGGATCCAGGAGGTGTTAGACGCTATCTCGATGAGCATATTTTCTCCTGTTATTCTCATCATCCAATCATCGATTTCGATATCGACGAGCTATGTGACTATAGCGCTCACCGTCCGATGATCGTTTTTGACCGTGATCATTTTCGCGACTATCACTCTCCCCAGATTCGTCTCCACCAATGCCACGATTCTGCATTACGCCCCTTTCTCCTCCTCAATGGCCCTGAACCAGCATTGAGATGGGAAGCGATGTGTGAAGCTATTGCAGAAATCATCGATACTCTCGATATTCATCGCGTAGTGATCGTCTGCTCAGTTCCTGCTCCTACCCCGCATACACGTCCGGTATATATCTCTCAGTTTGCATCACGTCCAGAACTGATCGGCGTTTTTGACGGGATTCCGGCTGCCATTCAGCTCAGTGCAGCTTTTTCCTCCCTTCTGACGATGCGTCTGGGCGCTCAGGGAATCGATGTCTACGGTTTGATCGCTCATATTCCCCATTACCTTGCCGATGGGGAATATCCTCCAGCCGCCCTAGCTGTCTTAGATCGATTGATGGATATTCATCATCTCGATTTACCCGCTTCGGATTCGTTGAAGCGTCAAGGTGAATGGGCTCGTCAGATGGTCGATGAGCATGTGAAAGAATCTGAAGAATTCCAACGTCTTCTTGTGGCAATCGAAGAACAATACGATCAATTCATCGCAGATCAAGAATCCAAAGCGAAAGCCGAGATCCCTTCAGGCGATCAGTTGAGTGCAGAGATCGAGGCATATCTATCAGCTCTTGAGCCTTCCGATGAATCCCATGATATAGATCGGATGGACGATTGCGATCATGAGAGGCTCATAGAGCAAGATCTTTATGAGGATTCCCCTCATCTAATCGAGCAGCCTTCCCTATTCGATTATGAGGAATTTTCAGTCGATAACGAGGAAGATAATGATGAACTCTGAGAATAATCCCCATGAGATTCCCGATTTCCTCCCGTCGGATCTCGATGCCGTCTACGGGAAAGCTGTTGAAGAAGAAAGTTATCGTCCGCCTTGTCCACCGATGGCAAATTCTGCTAACGAACAACCCTCTCGCTTTCCTCGTGGGAAATCTGTCAAACCTCAGCGATGGTTTTCTTCCCCTTCTGCTTCCTCGATGGATCTTATCTCAGCTTTACGCTCTTTGAATCTTCCGGTGACCTACAGCCTGATTGGATGTTGTATCGTCTTGTGGGGAGTGCAGTTGCTCCTACCCTTCATACGATCTTTTCTTATCTTTAGTCCGTCCACTTTCCTCTATGCCCCGTGGACGATGATCTTGGCTCCTCTTTCTCCACTCCCCTATAGCTTTTTAGGAGGAGTGATCAACCTGTTGTGTATTTTCCTCATGGGTAAGAGTGTCGAACCTCTATTCTCCTCGCGTCTTTTCGCTCAGGCTCTCATCTGTATCGTGCTATTCGCCTCAGGAGGATTTTTCCTTCTCTCTCCTAGCTGGTACGCAGCGATGATGGGGACGAGTGGGCTTGTCTTTGGTCTTTTCGGAATGTTTTTCTGCATGGCGTGGAAGAATGATCCTCACAACCTTCAAGGGTTTGTCGCCCTCTTTATCATTCAACTTCTTTTAGTTCTTCTGGCTCCAACAATCGAGTGGCGTAGCCAACTGGGTGCTTTTTGTGGAGGATTTGCAGCGACTTTCGTCATTATCTCCAATCGCTCAAAGAGAGACGCTATACGGCGCATCACCTATCAACATATCCTTTTAGTTATCGCTCTCTTTGTCGCTATAGCAATAAAAATGCTTCTCGTCTAGAAAGACTCAAGTCTCACGTGAGTGTTGCTTCTCTCCCCCACTGAGTCGATAAGGTATCTGTCATGACAGGTGACATATGGCATTTTCAAGGAGGGATCGCTTCTGCGACCGGACGTGTGCGTTCAGTCAATCAAGATAGCGGTTATCTTGACAGTCGTATGGTCATGATTGCAGATGGGGTTGGCGGTGGTCCTGCCGGCGAGATCGCGTCACGATTGATCGTGCGTTCCTTGGTAAAACTTCTAAATGAGAATGTCAATGCCCTCTCTACGACCTCTGAGCTTCGCTGTTTGCTCGCCACCGCAAATGGGTATATTGCTGACCATATCGAGCTAAATCCTGACCATCGGGGAATGGCGACGACGCTGAGCGCTATCATTCCTCTCGGTAATCAGATGGCTATCGTCCATATTGGAGATTCTCGAATCTACCTATTGCGTCATTCACGTCTTTTCCAGATCACCCGTGATGATAGTGTCGTGCAAGATCTTCTGGATTCTGGATTGATTACCCGCGATGAGGCACTTAATCATCCTTTGCGCAATATGCTCGTCCACTCTTTAGCCGGAGCGTTGAGCGATAGCGGTTTCATCACCCTTATCCCTTTGAGCCCACATAGTGGTGATCGATGGATTCTATGCTCTGACGGCATAAGCGATTATCTGGATAACGCTTTATTTTCTCAGATCTGTCGTCTCAATGATGATGCTGCCTCCTTGGCCGATCATCTTGTCGATACGGCATGTCTATATTCACGAGATAATTGCTCGGCAGCGATCGTGGACGTTGTCGCAGAAGAATCCCATATACCTGAGGTTTTCGTGGGAGCTGCTTGCGATCACAAGTATTTTGAGTGTAGAGCCTAGGTGATCACTTCCCTATTCGCATCTGCAACCTGAGGGGGAGATAATATTCTTTTCTTCTCGGTCTCTCATGGGATTTTTTCCTCGAGTATCCCATATTTCTTTTTTCCACTCGACATCTGTAACGATATATCACTACTCTTATGAGAAGGCGCTTTTATGCGTCAGGTAAGAGATAAGCTCATTGAGATGGGCTATCTTTCCCCGCTCGTTTCTTGTGCAGTGAGACGAGATGGATCCACTTCGTTTTTCGGAGTGGATCCTTTTTTATTCCCTATAAATCTCTTCCCCTAGGAAGAATTTTTTCATATCGGATGATATATCTTTATCAAAAGTGTTGAAATGTTTACTCATCTTCCAACTTTTCTGTTAAGTGGTTGCATGTATTATCAATACGATCTTTAGAAATATCGAGTATATCTTGACAGAAGATATCACTATCCTTTCTTAACTATCATATCTGTAGAATTGGATAAGCCTTTCTAGAAACTCACTTCTGTATATCTAAAATTGGTCGCGAAGTTATCCCTCTCTCTTCTGGGCTTAGCGTCTACAGCGAAATATGGTCAACGCTTATCTTTCCGTGATTATCCACAGACCCGCCTGCTCATCTTTCCTCAATCCTGCACACGGGTGTAGCGTGAGTCCAGTCACATCACTCCACAGAAAGGCAGAAGGTGTTTATCGTTGTGATGGGATGCGGACGAGTAGGCGCTTTCGTCTCCCGCTCACTAGACGAACTTGGCCACGAGGTGTCGGTGATCGACTGTAACCCTCAGGCTTTCTCCCGCCTTGGCGTCGACTTCAATGGACGCACCACCGTTGGTATCGGTTTTGATCGAACCGTTTTAGTCAAAGCGGGGATCGAAAAAGCAGATGCCTTCATCGCCGTTACCAATGGGGATAATTCCAATATCATTGCCACCCGTGTCGTACGTGAACAGTTCGGCATCGATAACGTGGTGGCTCGCATCTACGATCAGCAGAGAGCTGAAGTCTACGAAAAGATGGGGATTGCGACAGTCGCTTCTGTTCTGTGGAGTTCTCAGCAAGTTCTCAACCGGATACTTCCGGATCGGATCGCTTTGTCCTGGCTGGATTCGTCAGGGCAGATCGGCCTTCGCCAGATCAATGTCCACAGCGATTGGGTGGGAAAGAAAGTGGCTGTCATTGAACAGCTCACCTCTACTCGCGTTGCGGCTATATTGCGTTGTGGTAAACCGCTCGATATTCGTCCAGATACCGTCTATCAATCGGGAGATCAGCTATTCTTCTGCGCTCCTGTCAATACCTTGAAAGACGGGTATGAGACGCTAACTCATGGCCCACAGGAGAACTGATATGCGTATCTGTATTGCGGGAGCTGGAAATGTTGGTCGCTCGATCGCTAAGGAGCTCATCACCAACGGACATGAAGCCCTCCTTATCGATAGAGATCCCCAGGTAGCTCACCATACGGTCTCTCAAGCTCAATGGCTTATCGCTGACGCTTGCGAGTTGGAAACTTTACGCAAGGCAGATTTAGGAAGATGCGATGTCGCTATCGCCGCTACAGGTGACGATAAGGTCAACCTCGTCTTTTCTCTTTTAGCGCGGACGGAATTTGGGGTTTCTCGGACTGTCGCACGTATCAATCATCCCTCTAACGAATGGCTCTTCGACGAGCAATGGGGTATCGACGTAGCGGTTTCCACCCCTCGTATCATGTCCGCTTTGGTCGAAGAAGCCGTTAGCGTAGGCGACGTTGTGCGTTTGATGACCTTTACAGATCGTAGATCCAATCTGGTTGAGATACGACTTCCTGAAGATGCAACGACGGTGGGGCGGCGCGTGAAAGATGTGCTGTGGCCAGAAGGCGCTGTGCTGGTCGCGCTTGTGAGAGATGGGCGAGCCAGTGCCCCCCATGAGGAATTCACCTTTGAAGCTCATGATGAATTGCTCTTCGTCGCCAGCGACGAGGCTGAGGAGAGTTTGCGACGTATGTGGAAGAAATCGAGTCAACCTGTTTCGCTGTAGCTCTTGCCTATCGACAGATATCCATGCCTATAGTGAAGGTGTGGATATCTGCGTAAGCGATCAGCGCGATCGGCATCGTTTCGAGGTTCATCTTGATGGCGAGTTGGCGGGTTTTGTGACCTATTATCGGCCAGATCGAACCTATTTCCTCACCCATACCGAGATCTTCGATGTCTTTCAAGGACGCGGGCTTGCCTCGCATCTTGTTAGTAAAGCCCTCGATCTTATCGTCTCCTATGGGGACTATAAAATCGTTCCTCAGTGTTCTTATATCAGCGCATGGATAGAACGACATCCTCACTATTCATTCTTGGTCGCACAGTGACCTGAAAGAGAATGGGGAGAGGCTATTTTCTCCCCACTCTCAATTGTCCCGATTCACTTCTCTGGAACGGTGACAACATAGGTGCCACACATTTTATCTGCGATTGTCTGACGTTTTTCGTCCACGAGCGGCAGGAAGAATCCTAAGAAAAGTACCAGCGTATCGACAAAATGTGCGATTTGGCGGACGAAGACCATGGCATAACTTGGCTGGTTTCCTGTCGTATTCGATATGAGACGAATGCCAGCGATTTTCTTCCCCCAGCTCTGTCCGCTACGTCCCGTCAGATAGATGACGTTATAGATGTACCAGCATAGATTGAGCATTTTGAGAAGGAGGCTCAATGCCGATCCTTCCTCTAAGAGAAAATGACTGGGAATTGTGAAAATGAGATAGGGAATGCCGTAGTCAATCAGACCAGCTTTCATGCGCATTCCCCACGAGGCCAGCTGGTCGGAATCAGGCTGGTAGAGATCGATGGTAGGCGAAACTGCTTGATAGGAAGAATGCGAGGATTGCTCATATCCGCTTGAGAGATGACTTTGCTGAGAAGAACGAGAGTGGTCAGCATAGCTATCTGCACGGTATTGATCAGCATATACATATGCGGAACTTTGAGGGGAAGGATGGGACTGATCGTAGGCGTTCTCATGAGAAGAGATAGCATCGGCGAAATTCACAGATTCATGAGAGGATTGCTCAACCTCTCTTTGCGCGATGTGTAATATCGAACCGTTATCTGCATGAGGGGGTTGTGGTGGATTTACCCGATCCTCATAGGGAGAATGAACATTCAGATCATAACCAGATGAGGGTCTCGAAAAGTCCTGATAACCGCTTTCGCCACAAGAATCCGCTCTCTTATCGTCAGAGCTATCCCAAGGAGAGTTTGCAGATTGCACGTGACGATCTGCCTCTCCGTAATAGCCCAGGTGAGCAGGAGTTGATATGGCTTCTTTGCCGTGATCGTCTCTTGAGCTATTTTCAGATGGTGATCCTATCGATGTGGAGCTTTCCTTCTCTTTTTCCCCATCGGGATGAGTAAAGAAATCATTACTCATAGCGATCCTCTTTTCTTCCAATATGGATCCTCTATATCCATATCTGTTGGGTTTGAGATTACTCCCAAGACGGGGGTCAAGGTGACTATATGCGGATATTGGTCGCACGATCTTGATCGGTATCCTCTTCACAGTGCGACCTTCAGCTGAAGGCATATTTTCCATAAGAACTCCACATGACACACAGGATGAAAGAAGTTTTCACATCTCTTTCCATCTACTTGCGGACGAGAGTCGCCTAGGATGTAGTATCACTATATATAGTGATGATTCACACAGATTGATCTAGAGATAGTGGTTCTGCGATCTGCTATTGACTACGAGGAGGCGTTATGCACTGTCCATTCTGCCAGTACAGTGATTCTCGTGTCCTCGATTCGAGAGTTGCCGATGATGGCGCCAGCATTCGTCGTAGACGGCAATGCCAACAGTGTGGGAAACGGTTCACTACAACCGAACAGATTCAACTATCGGTTATCAAACGATCCGGAGTAAGCGAACCCTTTGACCGCCAGAAGGTGATCTCGGGAGTACGCAAAGCGTGTAAGGGACGTCCTGTCAGCGAGGATCAACTCGCCCAACTGGGACAGCATGTCGAAACGACATTGCGCTCGATGGCTCTTGCGCAAATCCCCACCGAAGATGTCGGAGTTGCCATTCTTGAACCTCTTAAAACCTTGGATGCGGTAGCCTATCTGCGCTTTGCCAGCATCTATAAAAATTATCAATCTGCCCAAGATTTTATCGACGAGATTGAGCGCATGGAGCTGATCCCTCCTTCGAAATACGATCAAGGATCTGCCCCATTGAGCGATATCTCCCATCGACTCGACGACCGTCATCTCGATGAGGTCTGTCAACCCCCTCTCCTTACTGATGGGGAGAGCGCAAAAGAAAGTCGGCTTGTCCGCAGTTAGTATCACCCGCCAACCGAAGCGCCTATACGCTTCACTTTGTCACCAGGAGAATCTGTGAGCGAGAGCAAACGCCCGTCAAAGAAGGCTGCAGGTTTGAAGGTTGAACGTACCTTCAGCACCGAAGGCATCCATCCCTATGATGAAGTCAGATGGGAAAAACGCGATGTCGTCCAGACCAACTGGAAGACAGGTGAGGTCGTCTTCGAACAGCGTGGAGTCGAATTTCCCGATTTTTGGAGCGTGAACGCTTCGACAATCGTCACCTCCAAATATTTCCGTGGAGCTTTGGGATCACCGACTCGCGAATCGAGCCTTAAGACTTTGATCGACCGTGTGGTCAACGCCTATAAGACCACTGGTGAAAAGTCGGGATATTTTGCCACATCCAAAGATGCGCAGATTTTCGCAGACGAGCTGACCTGGTTGCTCGTCCATCAATATTTCAGCTTCAATTCTCCCGTATGGTTCAATGTCGGCACCGAAGCTCCTCAGCAGGTTAGCGCCTGTTTCATCTTGTCCGTGGACGATTCGATGGAATCGATTCTCAACTGGTATCACGAAGAAGGCATGATTTTTAAGGGTGGATCTGGAGCAGGACTTAACCTGTCAAGGATTCGATCCTCGAAAGAATTGCTGCGCTCCTCTGGAGGTACAGCATCAGGGCCTGTCAGCTTCATGCGTGGAGCCGATGCTTCAGCGGGAACGATCAAATCAGGTGGAGCCACTCGACGCGCTGCCAAGATGGTCGTTCTCGATATCGACCATCCCGATATCGAGGAATTCATCGAGACCAAAGCTCGCGAGGAAGATAAGATCCGCGTCTTGCGCGATGCCGGTTTCGATATGGATCTGGGCGGTAAAGATATCGTCTCGGTTCAATATCAAAACGCCAATAACTCGGTGCGCGTCAGCGATGAGTTCATGCAAGCTGTTGTGGACGGAAATCCTTTCGGTCTGCGAGCTCGCCTGACGGGAGAAGTCATCGATACTGTCGATGCGCGTAGCCTCTATAACAAGATTGCACAAGCAGCATGGGAATGCGCCGATCCAGGTATTCAATACGACGATACGATTAACGATTGGCATACCACCCCGAATTCTGGACGGATCAACGCGTCCAATCCCTGTTCGGAATATATGAGCTTGGATAATTCCTCATGTAATCTCGCCAGTCTCAACCTGATGAAATTCCTCACAGAGGATGACCGTTTCGATAGTGAACGATTCATTAAAGCCGTTGAGCTCATCATCACTGCGATGGATATCTCGATCGTTTTCGCCGATTTCCCGACAGAGCCGATTGGCGAAACGACTCGTAATTTCCGTCAGCTTGGCATTGGTTATGCCAATCTTGGAGCATTACTGATGGCCCTTGGACGTGGATACGATTCCGAAGGTGGGCGTTCACTCGCCGCAGCGATCACCTCGTTGATGACAGGTACCGCCTATCGCCGAAGTGCTGAACTTGCCGGTATCGTCGGTCCCTATGCTGGCTATGGTATCAATGCTGAACCTCATCAGCGCGTCATGCGTAAACATCACAATGCCAATGATGCTTTGCGCATTGTTTATGACGAGGATCGAGCAATTCAGCAAGCGGCTCATCAGCAATGGGAAGAGGTGCTCGCTCTCGGGGCTAAAAATGGCTTCCGCAATGCTCAGGCCTCTGTTCTAGCTCCTACCGGAACGATCGGTTTCATGATGGATTGCGATACCACCGGAATTGAGCCCGATTTCTCCTTGGTGAAATTCAAGAAGCTGGTGGGCGGAAGTTCGATGCAGATCGTGAACCTGACGGTTTCTCGAGCCTTGCGCAATCTGGGATATTCCGAGGAAGAAAGCGAAGCGGTCGTCAGCTATATCTCCGATAACGGCAATGTTGTCGGCGCTCCTTTCTTGAAAGAAGATCATTACGAGGTTTTCGATACCGCTATGGGAGTGCGCGCAATCAAGCCGATGGGACATGTGCGCATGATGGCGGCAGTTCAACCCTTCTTGTCCGGAGCGATCTCCAAGACGGTGAATCTACCCGAATCAGCTACCGTGGACGATATTGCCAACGTCTATATGGAAGGCTGGCGTTTAGGGTTGAAAGCTATCGCTGTCTATCGCGATAACTGTAAAGTTGGTCAGCCACTCAGCGATGCTAAAACGTCTACAGAAAGCGAGAAAGCTGTCGAAGTCAAGGTTGAATACCGTCCACGCCGTCAACGTCTGCCAAAATCACGCACCGGACGTACCACTTCTTTCTCAGTCGGTGGAGCAGAAGGGTATATGACCTCAGGAGCTTACGATGACGGACGTCTCGGTGAGGTATTCCTCAAACTCGGTAAGCAGGGATCAACCTTATCTGGTGTGATGGACGCCTTCTCGATCGCCGTATCTATCGGTTTGCAATACGGTGTCCCTTTGGAAACTTTCGCTCAAAAATTCACCAATTTACGCTTTGAGCCTGCCGGTATGACCGATGATCCCGATATCCGTATCGCTCAGTCGATCACCGACTATATCTTCCGCCGTCTGGCATTGGATTATCTTTCCTTCGATGAACGCAGTGAATTGGGTATCTTCACTGCTGCTGAGCGCGCTCACTATGTCCAGACGGGTTCTTATCTTACGGAGGAAGAAGAAGCCCAGCTTCCCGAAGCGGATCAGCTTCGCAACGATGCTGCAGATAACCGACGTATTGATGAGGCTGGCCCGATACAGCCCAGCCTTATCGATGCTCATCCACAGACGACGAGTGAACTGATGGAAGCCATTACAGGTCTCGAAGTCGATGCTCCCCTGTGTATGACATGTGGGACGAAGATGCGTCCTTCAGGTAGTTGCTATGTCTGTGAAGGATGTGGAT
>JAEZYG010000086.1 GCA_023419175.1 Actinomycetes bacterium | reverse complement strand
CTGCCTATCTGCCCTTCATTGGCGAAGACGATCAGATTGCAGGAACCCTATCGTTGCTCAGTCGCAAGGTTCATGATTATTCATCTGGTGAACGAATCTGGCGTCCGGCTAATGAGGTGGAATCGGCTGCCGCTGAGGATTTCCGCGTTGCCTACCTCGAATCGATTATCACAGAGTCTCAAAACGACGAGCTTCTTGAGCGCTATTTTGAAGGGGACGAATTGGCTGTAGACGAGGTGTCAGCCAATCTGATGAGCGCTCTCTATCATGGGAATTTCTACCCGGTGATTCCTGTCTTGACCAACGGGGTGGGAACTGAAGAACTCATCGGAGTCATCGATCGAGGTTTCCCGCGTCCCCAACGCAGCTGGATTCCCGATATCATCGACGATTCTGGAGATTTGGTGGAGGCATATCCTTGTGATCCTGACGCCCCTCTTTTAGCTCAAGTCATCCGCACCACCTCCGACCCTTACGCTGGACGGCAATCCCTTGTCCGTATCTTCAGTGGCACTTTGCGCACCGATCAGCACGTCATTATCTCCCATCGAGGGGATTTGATCGATCAACCCAGCGATAAAGATCACACTGACAGCGAAAAAATTGGCGTTATTTTAGGTTTGAATGGATGCGATCAGATCGCTAAACCCTGTGCCGTTGCAGGGGAACTTGTCTGGATTTCTAAGCTTGCCTCTGCCAATACCTCCGATACGATCTGCACCGATCAGCCTCGTATCGTCACCCCGTGGCTCATGCCCGAACCTCTCCTCCCTCTTGCCGTGAAAGCCTCTACGCGCAATGACGAAGATAAGATGGCTGGCGCTCTCAACCGTCTCGTCGTTGAAGATCCTTCGATTCGTCTTGAACGTTCTCGCGATACCGATCAGCTTGTCATCTGGACGATGGGGCAAAGCCATATGGATTTAGTCCTCAACAGGCTCACCCAGCGCTATGGAGTGAATGTGGAAGCCGAAGCGATCAAGATCGCTTTGCGAGAGACTTTCACCACATCGGTGGAATCCAAAGGACGCTATGTCAAACAATCGGGCGGACATGGCCAATATGCCGTCTGCGATATCCGTATCGAGCCAGGAGAGCGCGGATCAGGTCTTACCTTCATCGATAAGGTCGTTGGCGGAGCCGTGCCACGTCAATTTATCGGCTCGGTCGAAAAGGGAATTCGTTCCCAGATGGAAAAGGGGACGATCAGCGGATACCCTATGGTCGATATCGTGGTCACTCTCTTTGATGGCAAGGCACATTCGGTTGATTCGTCCGATATGTCCTTCCAGGCAGCAGGTGCTCTCGCGTTGAAAGATGCTGCTAACCCGTCCACGGTCACACTCTTGGAACCTATCGACCAGGTCAGTGTGAAAGTCAGCGATGAATATCTGGGCGCGATCATGACTGACTTGGGCAATCGCCGTGGACAAGTCATGGGCACCGATTCCACAGGGGATGGGACGACCCGTATTGACGCTTTAGTCCCCCAAGCGGAATTGAGCCGCTATGCCATTGACCTTCGCGGTTTGGCTCGAGGAAACGCCTCTTTCACGCGCACATTCCACGGCTATGATGTGATGCCAGCTCATCAAGTCGAAGCCATTATGGGACGCTGATTGAAACTATAAAAGTTGAAGGTCGGGCATTCCCCGACCTTCAACTATGTCTGGATTTTCTCAGCCGACCTTCATCGAAGCCTGCTGGGCACGCGGATCATCTGCGCTGATCACCAATTTGCCGAAGGGGAACGCTGTAATAGGAATCATCTTGATACTGACGATGGCATTGACGATACCGACAATCGTCAGGGTCTGCGTGACAGCAACCGCGATATGCAATAGACATAGCAGCCAACCGACGCTGATGAACCAGATGATATTGATAAAGGCATTCAGTGTTCCAGCATTTTTCATGGGGACAACAACAGTTCCGAACGGCCAAAGAACATAGCGAGCCATACGGAAAGAGGCTATGCCGACAGGAATAGTCACCACTAAACAACAGGCGATGACACCGGCAATAAGATAGCCGAGAGCTAACCAGATACCTCCAAGAAGGCACCAGATCACATTAAGCAGGGTTCTCATGAAGGCATTGTGTCATATCTGGACGACGGGCTTCGACCACACTAGAGCACAGTTGCGGATCGTGTTCGAGATGAGCCAATCCATTCCAGGCAAGGTTGGCAAGTTGAGCGCCTAATTCATCTTTCGGAGGTTGGCGTTCATCGAGCCAATAGAGTCCAGCATGAGCGATCATGCCGACAAGACCTTGAGCAAAGACGTGTCCAAGATATGGGTCATAGCCACGTTTTTCTAAGGAGACGATAAGTAGATCTTCTACCCTAGCTGTGATATCTGACAGGATCGAAGCAAATGTGGAACCAGACGATCCACTAGCTGAATCGCGAGATATGATCCTAAATCCGTCTGGACAGCGGTCGATATAGTCCAACATCGCCATGGCTGCCGATTCGATCACAGCTCGATATCCGTCCACGGGAGCGGCTAGGGCTTTGTGAATAGCGTCTTCTAAAGAGTGCATCTCCCGATCGACGATAACGGCATAGAGACCTTCTTTCCCACCGAAGTGTTCATAGACAACGGGTTTGCTCACCTGGGCTCTTGCAGCGATTTGTTCAACGCTTGTCCCCTCAAGTCCCTTTTGAGCAAAAAGTCCTCGTGCGACGGTGATGAGTTGCTGACGTCTTTCACTACTTGTCATCCGTTTTCGTCCACGACGGGCACGTTGAGTGATATCGCTCGGCATAGGCTAAGTCTTGCATATCTATCGCGGATGATGCTTACAGATTCATCGCCACATAGCCTTCATCTGCCATCTCATAGATAGCTATCATCAAAGAATATATAGAGAAAATAAGCCTGGACCTGATGACATATCGAAGTCAAGGCTTTGAAATAGTGACTATCTGATAACAGGGGGACAATTTAGCATTGTAAAGATCCTTTATCTGACGCGATGGCAATAAAATTTTTAAGATGCTGAGGGTTGAAATGCCATACACCAGGGTTTCCGATATCGGCCACCCACGTTTGTTCTTTACCATCGGCTGACCAACGGATCTTCGCTACCCTCGAATCGCTTGTGATAGTGATTTTCACACGATCCCACGGTATGCGCGTGGTGTATTTCGGGTCGAGGTTTTTATAGTCTCCTTTAAGCGTCCAATTGGGATTAATAACGATAAATTCTTTTTCTGTTGCCGCGATAATACGCAAAACTGTACTGTCCATTGCGTAGTACAGATTCGACATCAACAACTTCAACAATCCTTGAAAGAATCCATTATGTCTGCGCACAACAAGAAAAGTCTGCGTATTATCGATATCTTGTGTATTCAAAAGAGCACAGATATCGCTTTCTTTTATTCCTGATAACACTCCCATAGCAGTGCCTCCTTTCATGACCTACCATGAAATCTACACCTGGAATATCTCCTATGAGAGGGAAACGATAACATCGTTATCTTCCAAAGTCTGTTCACAAGAGATGCGTTTGGATGAGACGATATGGATATATCCCGAAAGGATAAGAATTAGATCCAGCTACGGAACCACATCCGTAAGCTCCAGGCATGGCGGGTCATCAGCTGATCGGTCAGGATCGGATAGATGAACCAGAAATTGACGATGATTACCACCACAAGAGTCGCCACACCTGCTACACGCCATAGACGCTGTCGCCGATCATCTGTCGAGCATATCCGTCCACATACCATTGCAAGAATGGTGGAGGTAAAGGGAATGATGAGGATCGCATAGAAGAAAAACAGAGGGCGATCCGCATTCGGCATCCAGCCGATCCAGATAGTCAATGCGGACAGGACTGGAAAAGCAAAACGCCAATCGCGTCCAGCGATCCACATCACAATTCCGATCACCAAAGCGATCGCCGCCGCCCACCACAGCACAGGTGTACCCAATCCTGCAATCACCCTCAGACAAGTCTCGCCTTGAGCTGCATCACATCCATCCTGACCGGGTTTGATTCCGTTGACAGCATCCATACCAATTACTCGCCCCATGACCAACCAGGTAAAAGGGTTGGCGTCATAGGTATGGGTCTGCTCGGCGATCCAATCCCCCGTATGGAAATTGTAAATCTCCTTGTGGTAGTGCAATAAAGAGGCGAGACCCTCACCGAGGATTTTCACGCTGAGATCATCACTATGCTCTGCCCCCCAGGAACGCCCCCATCCTCCGGGAGTGATCAACCATGACC
>JAEZYG010000049.1 GCA_023419175.1 Actinomycetes bacterium | reverse complement strand
CGCAATGGCAATCAGCCGCTGGACTCACCTCGCCCATGGAAGACCGAAGGTCTGCCGAAAAATGGAGATTCTAGAAAAAACAGACGGTGGCGTCCGTGGCAGATCTGGATAGCTGCAGGTGCTCTCCTAGTCGCTATGTGGGCCTTTTTCACATGGCAGGATGCCCGCAATGCTCCTCCGACGATTCCCTATACGGAATTTATCGCTCAAGTCGATCGGGGTAACGTCAAGGAGATCTACGCCAAAGGCGACACCATTCAAGGCGAATTGCGTCAAGAAGCAGCGTGGAAGTCAGACGAAAAGAGCGACGAACAGCGCTATACGAAATTTGAAACCGAGCGTCCAACATTCGCCGCAGACGATCTGCTCGCCCAATTAGCCGACCACAATGCAGTCGTGCGAGCCACTCCAGTCGTTGACCAGCGTGGCCCCCTGGTCAATTTCCTCTCCTCAGTTTTCGTCTGGGTGCTCATTTTGGGAGGATTCTTCCTTTTCGCTCGTCATATGTCGAAAAACGGAACACCCTTTGGACCTTTCGGAATGCATCGAGAGGTTAAACCCATCGAGAAGGTCAATGTACGCGTCAATTTTGACGACGTCGCCGGTATCGATGAGGTTAAACAACAGGTAGATGAGATCGTTGACTATCTGAAAAATACCGAACGATATGATCGAGTGGGAGCTCGTGCCCCTCGCGGTATCCTCCTCGAAGGATCCCCTGGTACAGGTAAAACTCTGCTTGCCCGCGCTACGGCTGGCGAAGCAGATGTCCCCTTCTTCAGCGTCTCAGCATCGGAATTCATTGAGATGATCGTCGGTGTTGGGGCTCAGCGTGTCCGTCAGCTTTTCGATGAGGCGAAGAAGGTAGCTCCAGCGATCATCTTCATCGACGAGATCGATGCGATCGGTCGCGCCCGAGGCTCCAGCCGAGCATCGGGATCAAACGATGAACGAGAACAAACTCTCAATCAGATTTTGACCGAAATGGATGGCTTTGACGGCACAGAAGGTGTCGTGGTGATGGCAGCCACCAACCGATCCGATGTTCTCGACCCAGCGTTGACTCGTCCAGGACGTTTTGATCGAGTCATCATGGTTGCCCCTCCCGACCAGGCTGGACGAGAAAAGATTTTGGCAGTTCACACTCGCAATATCCCCTTAGCTCCCGATGTGAATCTGACAGCCATCGCTCAAACCACTCCGGGAGCTACCGGTGCAGATCTTGCCAATCTGGCGAATGAAGCCGCTCTCCTAGCTGCTCGTCGTAATGACGAATTCGTCTACCAAGCCGATTTTCGCAATGCTTTGGAACAAATCCAGCTCGGTGTCGCTCGCAGTGTGGTCATTCCAGATGAGGAGAAACGCCGTACCGCCTATCACGAAGGAGGTCATGCCCTTCTCGGCATGTTGCAGAAGGGAGCAGATCCTGTCCGCAAGGTATCGATTATCCCTCGTGGACGAGCTCTGGGTGTCACACTATCCACTCCCGACAGCGATCGCTACGGATATGACGAGGAATATCTCAAGGGACGTATCGTTGGAGCTCTGGGCGGTATGGCTGCGGAAGCCGCCGTCTATGGGGTTATCACCACGGGGGCAGAATCCGATCTGCGCACAGCGACATCGATCGCCCGCCAGATGGTTGGCAAGTGGGGCATGTCAAAGAAAGTGGGACCGATGACCGTTCTCTTTGACGAGGTAGATCCGCGTCAGCTTGGCGTCTCGGAAGGCACTTTGTCCGATGTGGACGATGAGGTGCGCTCTATCATCTCTCAATGTCATGACAAAGCTGTCCGCCTTTTGGAAGAACATCGTTCACAGCTTGATGCCATCGCCGAAGCTCTTCTTGAGAAAGAAACTTTGGACGAAGAAGAGGTCTACCGAATCGCCGGTATTGAACGCCCGTCCTCTCCAGACCAGACGATCACACCTCAGTGATTTAGCTCTTCGAGAGAAGAAAAACCGGCGGTTAGGAACGCCGGTTTTTCTGTATCTGTCTGCTTTTCCTCTCAGCAGATCTGTGCCAGACTCAGAAGGTAATCAATACGTCTCGAGAGGAATATCATGCTGTTGATCGCCATCAACTGCCTCCTCATCACATTCTTCGCCTTGGTGCATATATGGTTATTCCGTCATATCGCTCAAGGTCTTGTGCGAGGTTTAGTGACTGGGCTTTTAGCGAATTTCATCACCTTCGCCACAACAGTCTTTTTACAAGGGCATTATTGGGTCTATGGGGCTTCTCGTCTGCCTATTTTCTACATCAAATTCACCCTCATGACCTTGATCTTTGGTCTGGCTCTCACCACAGCTTTAGCCGGAGCATGTGGAATCATCCATATCATTCCAGCTCGTCGTCGCGCAGGGTGGCGTGAGATCGTTGCGATCATTGCAGCTCTTATCCTCTCTGCGATCGCCTCATTATTCTTCTTCATTCCCCGCTGGTTCATGGGTATGTTTGATGTCCAATCAGGCGCTCAACTTCTTTATATGCTCTCTGACGGACGTGGGGATTCCACCGAGGATTCCAACTATCAAGTCATCAATTACATGGTCGTTCCCGTCATCGTCTGCACCTTGTTGGGAACCTCGATCGGTTTGCTTCGTTGCGCAATCGCTATCGAACGTCCTGGACGAGCACGCCACACTCTCAAGGAAGGATATGCCAGACTTGTCGCTCTTGTGATCGCTGTCGCTATGGCGATTTCATCCATCATCTACGGATTTATCTCCCTTCCTCTTAACGATGTCGTCAGCGAGATGACACGTCGTTCGTCTTTTATTGAGGATAATTATGTGGAGCCTTCTGATCAGATTCTTCATTTTCCTGCTCGTAAGAGGAATTTGATTCATATCTATATGGAATCGATTGAAAATTCTTTCTATAACAAAGAACAAGGCGGAT
>JAEZYG010000047.1 GCA_023419175.1 Actinomycetes bacterium | reverse complement strand
CTATCGCTATCTCGCGCTCTATCGCTTTAATCGGGGCAGATGCCACGGTGGTCGATGTGGAGGCTGCAATCAGCGCTGGTCTGCCTCGTACTGTTCTTGTCGGATTGCCCGATGCGGCTCTTCATGAGGCGAAAGATCGTTGTAAAGCGGCGGTTGATAGTTGTCAGATGACTTGGCCGAATCAACTCTTGACGATCAATCTCACCCCTGCTTCTCTTCCCAAAGCCGGATCTCATTTTGATCTGGCCATCGTCTCAGCTGTTTTGGCAAGTGCCGGAATCATTCCGCCAACTCTATTGCCATCAACAATTCTGCTAGGTGAATTGGGACTTGACGGAAAAGTGCGTCCCGTCATCGGATTGCTATGCGCTGTGATAGCGGCAAAGAAAAACGGTTATCGAGCTGTTGTCGTTCCCGCATGTCAATACCGTGAGGCATCTTTGATTCCTGGGATTTCAATCTGTCCGGTACGTCATCTTCCCGATTTGATCGAAGTCCTTCATGGACGTACTCCACATGTCGATATCGGTCGAGAAGTGCAGGTGGAGGGAGAGGAATCATCTCTCGATTTTTCCGATGTCAGGGGACAAAATGAAGCCTGTTGGGCTGCAGAAGTTGCAGCAGCAGGACGGCATCACATTCTCTTACACGGCTCTCCTGGAGTGGGGAAGTCGATGATTGCCCAACGGATATCGACTATTCTTCCCGATCTTAACGATGAAGAAGCGTTAGAGGTATCGGCTATTCATTCCTTAGCAGGACGCAGCTTAGAAAGCGGTTTGATACGCAGACCTCCTCTGTCAGCTCCTCATCACAATACCTCCATGGCTGCCATGGTGGGTGGTGGAACGAAAATAGCTCGTCCAGGGGCGATCTCTCGCTCCCACCGAGGAATCCTTTTGCTTGATGAAGCCCCTCAATTTGATGCAAGAATTCTCGATGCTCTACGAACTCCTTTGGAAAGTGGAGAGATCACCATTGTCCGTTCTTTCGGTGAAGCGACCTATCCAGCACGCTTCCAGATGGTAATGACCGCCAATCCGTGCCCGTGTGGAATGAGAGATTCTCGGCAAGGGATATGCCGATGTTCACCAATGGCTATCAGGCGTTATCGTCAGCGCCTCTCCGGTCCCCTGCTCGATCGTGTCGATATCCATCAGCTCGTCTTGCCGTCCACGGAAAAGCTGTCCGATCTCCAAGCATCTGAGACGAGCGAGACGATGAGAGGAAGAGTGGAAGAGGCGCGGAAGAGACAGAGATACCGATTTCGTGATCTGCCATGGCAGACGAATGGAGAAGTGAGTGGGGCTCATCTGCGTACCATTTCAACATCGGTCGATACCCGCTATTTAGATGAGGCGGTCTGTCGTGGAATGTTCAGTTATCGAGCGGTTGATAAGGTGATGCGTCTCGCGTGGACGATCTGCGATCTGGCAGCTCACTCGCAGCCTACGAAAGACGACCTTTTTGCCGCTATGAGTCTGCGCAGACAGGGGTGGGGTGAATGAGTCTAGAAGAGGAGCGCCGTGCGCGTATGGCATTGGCGGCAATTTTCGCATCCGATTGTCCACCTGGCTATGCGATGCAGATTGATCGTCAAGGAGCTGAGGAAGTTTACGAGAGGCTTCGTAGAGACGAGGAGAGTCGTTGGGGACGTATAGCGCGCACTATCTGTATAGACGCAATCGAACAGTCAACGTTACAAGGGAATATGAGATTTCTTATTCCTGGCGATGAGGAATGGCCTGCAGAACTGGGTCATCTTGCCACTGTAGAAGCTCACGACTCTAAATCGTATGGCGTTCCCCTCGGTCTTTGGGTGAAAGGTCCTTTGCGTCTCGATCAGATCCCTCCTCGGGGAGTTGCTCTCGTAGGGGCGCGAGCAGCAAGTCAATATGGCAATAGCATCGCTTCATCTATCGCCTCATCTTTGACAGGTGATGAATATGGACGCTGCATTATCCTGTCGGGAGGGGCATATGGGATCGACACAGCAGCTCATTACGGGGCTATACGCAGTGGTGGATATTCAGTGGGAATCTATGCCAATGGTTTAGATATGGCTTATCCTGCAGGAAATGGTGATCTTTTCGAGATATTGGGAGAAAATCACCTTGTTATCAGTGAGATTGCCCCTGGTGTTCGTCCTACGAAGCGCGCTTTCCTGGCGCGAAATCGACTGATTGCTACTCTCTCTATCGCTACTGTCGTGGTGGAAGCAGCGTTACGCTCAGGTGCGCGCAATACTGCGAGCTGGGCTGCTGAATTGGGGAGGGTGATCTGTGCTGTCCCTGGATCTATCTTCTCATCCACATCAATCGGATGCCACCAGCTCATACGAGATGGATATGCCTCCTTGGTGACCGATGCTCGAGAGATCTATGCCTTAATCGCAGAGATGGGAATGGCTCCACAACTTCCTCAAGGTGAAAAACCTCATCCTTTCGATCTGCTCGACGTGATACCGCGTACCGTCTATGAGACGCTCTCTCCTCGGATCTGGAAAAGCGTAGACGACATCGCTTTAACGACAGGTTTTACACTCTATGAAGTCACGGCAGCTCTTTTAGAATTGGAATGTTGTGGATGGGTGGAAAGCTGTTCGCAAGGATGGAAGGTTGCCCGTTTGGCATGATTGGAGACAATGAATTCATGATGAAAATTACAGCGCCAGTTGACGATAACGGAATGTTAGCTCCCGGTTTTGGTAGGGCACGGAAAATGGCCATCGCCACCTTTGAAGAAAAGACCCTGGTCGATTACGAGGTTATCGATGTCGGTTGGGATATCTTGCACGATGAAGGCCCTCATGGATCGCATCACGGAAGAATCGTCAGATTCCTCAAAGAACATGATATTGACCGAGTGTTATGCGCTGGAATGGGAGAGTCTATGGCTCATACGATCAATAAGATGGGATTACCCCTCTTCCGCCATGATCCCATTGACATTCGTCAAGCTCTCGATGAAGTCGCTGCTTATCCTGTCGATCGTTAAGGAGCTATCTGTAGGGTCTGTGCGTTCACAATACGAGCATAGGCCCTACAGATAGCAGGAATGATCTCCTAAAAAGAGATATCGAGGAGAAACAGAGGTAAAAGAGAGTTAGAAAATAGGCGAGGAAAACACAGAATAAGGGTGTCCGAGAGAGGACTTGAACCTCCACGCCCTATAACGGGCACTAGCACCTCAAGCTAGCGCGTCTACCTATTCCGCCACCCGGACAAGTGTGGAACTCATAGATGAGCCGGAAAGAAACGATAGCATCTTGCAGCTATACGGTGCAAATGCGTAGACGGTGGATACCATCTACGCAATAGTCTCACATCTCGAAGAGTGCTAAGCTCGACACAGTAACCGACAAATGGAGGAGAAGCGATGGGATGGATCGAAGCGATTATCTTGGGCATCGTCCAAGGATTGACAGAATTCCTACCGATCAGCTCAAGCGCCCATCAACTCATTGTCGGACAACTCGCCTTTTCCGGTAGAGATCCCGGTGCAGCATTTACCGCTGTCACTCAGCTGGGAACTGAGACGGCTGTCATCTGCTATTTCGCGAAAGATATTCTCCGTATCGTTCAGCGTTGGGCTCTCAGCCTTGTCAAGAAAGTTGAGCGCAGTGATCCAGATGCACGTATGGGCTGGTATATCATCGTTGGCTCTTTACCCATTGGCGTCCTCGGCCTACTCTTCCAAGATGCCATCGATTCCACATTGAGGAATCTGTGGATAACAGTAGCCATGCTTGCAGGAGTGGCTATCGTCTTACATTTAGCAGATCGATATGCCAGATATCATGCTGTAAAAAACGTAGACGAGCTGAATTGGAAAGACGCGATCATCTTCGGCTTATGCCAGGCGGCAGCCCTGATCCCAGGAGTCTCCCGTTCAGGTGGAACGATCTCTGGTGGACTCTTCTGTGGCTATACCCGTACTGCTGCAGCTCGCTATTCCTTTCTCTTAGCGATCCCAGCTGTCTTCGCATCAGGTCTGTACAAGTTGAAAGATATTGGTAGCGACTCATGCGTGGCGTGGGGGCCGACTATCGTCGCTACCATCGTCGCTGGTGTGATCGGTTATGGAGTGATCGCCTGGCTTTTACGCTATCTGACAAGCCATACGTTTACCCCCTTTGTGATCTATAGACTCGGACTTGCCGCCATCCTGGCAATCCTGCTGATGACAGGTGTGGTCGCTCCCGATATGGCTCTCCAAGGATGTGGGGCGTGATGGAACGAAGAACGGTTGGAAATTCAGGATTGAACGTTGGTTCTCTTGGCTTAGGAACGATGACGTGGGGCGGGGATACCACCAGCGAAGACGCCCGTGAGATGATGCATCGTTTTGTCGATGCGGGGGGAGACCTCATCGATACGGCTCCAGCCTATGGGGGTGGACGAGCGGAATCTCTCATCGGACGATATATGCAAGCCGATTTCCGGCGTGACGATTTCGTCATCGCCACGAAAGCGGGTTTTGGTACCCACGGTGGTCCTCAGATGATCGATACGTCCAGACGCGCTTTGCTCGATGATTTAGCGGATTCACTGAGGCGTCTGCGTACCGACCATGTCGATATCTGGCAGATTCATGCGTGGGGGAATCCTCCTCTGGAAGAAAGTCTTGCAGCACTCGACCATGCAGTTAGCTCTGGGATGGCTCGCTATGTCGGAGTTTGCAATTTCATCGGATGGCAGATCGGCACTGCTGCTACCTGGCAACAAGCCCTTCCTGGACGTAGCAATCTGGTCAGCGCCCAGATTGAATATTCCCTTCTGGCCAGACGAGTGGAAGTGGAAGTCTTGCCAGCTTTATCTCATCACCATATGGGTTTATTTCCCTGGTCCCCATTGGGTAGGGGAGTGCTGACAGGAAAATATCGCAATGGGATTCCTCGCGATTCCCGAGGTGGGAAAGATCAACTGTCGTGGTTCGTCGAGCCCTATCTAGATCATCGCTCTCAAGCGGTCACCCATGCAGTCATCAAAGCTGCTGAAGGATTGCACTTGACCAGCGCTCAAGTCGCTCTCATGTGGGTACGCGACGCTCCTGGAGTGACCGCTCCTTTGATGGGTGCTAGAACTCCCGATCAGCTCACTGAATTGCTTGCAGTGGACGGACGTACCTTACCGTCGGTTATCACCTCCGCTTTAGACGATGTGACTGGAGGGCCTCATATAAGACGTGACTTAGGAGAGAAGTGATGAAAAAACACCTTGTCATTCTCGCCTTAGCTTCCTGTCTGATGGTCTCTTGTGCTCATCATGATGGTCTATCCGATCCGTCGTCAGGATCATCTCCTATTCAACGTCCTCTCCCTCAATGGCAAAGAGAGCCAACGCACTCAGCTCCTCTCCATAAAGCGGAAGAACTCAGCGTCAATGCTGTGCGTATCGGGGAGCATAAGGAATACGATCGGGTCGTCGTTGATCTACTTGATGGGAATGCTGCGGACACTACCTGGCAGGTTGAATACGTCAATCCTGACGATCATGGAGATATCGCCAAAGAACTTGGCGGCGAGACCTATCTTGCGTTGACGATACGTGGAGTGCGTTCAACTCATACGAGTCGTCCAGCAGGCGCGGTGGAAGAATCCGATATTGGCATTCTTCATGGAGTCTATCTTGGTTCGGTAGTTGATGATGAGGTAAGTGTCTTTATCGGCTTAGATAAACAGAGGGAATTTAGGGTTCTTACCTTGGAATCACCTGCTCGCATCGTCATCGATATCCATCATTGAGAGGGTCTTATGCATACGTGGACAGCTCCTACCGTTCCCTCATTGTCGCCAGATGTACATGATGGGATATTGAGACTGTGGGATTCTTCGAGTCAAGAGTATCGTTCTCATCGTCCAGAAAAAATGGCTTCTCTTTATGTCTGTGGCATCACCCCCTATGACGCCACACACCTAGGACATGCTTTCACCTATTTGGCATTCGATCTCGTACAGCGGACGTGGATGGATCTGGGATATCAGGTGCGTTACGTGCAAAATATCACCGATGTTGATGATCCCCTTTTGGAACGAGCTGAACAAACCGGAGTGGATTGGCGACAGCTAGCGTGCGAGCAGATCGACTTGTTTCGCAACGATATGGAAGCTTTGCGTGTCATTCCCCCCGATCACTGGGTGGCTGTTACCGAAGCGATTGAGCCCATCGTGGGTGATATTGAACGTCTGGTGGATACAGGATGGGTCTATCAGATCGACGATACCTATGCCGATTGGTATTTTCGCAATAGCCGGCAGAACAGTTTCGGTGATATCGCTCATCTTTCTTTTGATCAGCAGCTCAGACAATTCGCTGAGAAAGGCGGTGATCCTGATCGTGAGGGGAAAGAGGATCGTCTCGATGCCCTGATCTGGCGTCAAGAACGTCCGCAAGAACCCTCATGGGAATCCTCTCTAGGACGCGGACGTCCAGGATGGCATATCGAATGTACGACGATCGCCCAACACTATCTGGGAACTCATATCGATATCCAAGGTGGCGGTAGTGATCTCCTCTTCCCCCATCATGAGATGTGCGCTGCTCTAGGGAAGGCTTTAACAGGAGAAGAATTCGCCAACATCTATATGAATGTCGGTATGGTCGCTTTGGACGGCCAGAAGATGAGCAAATCCCTTGGGAATCTTGAGTTGGTCTCTCGTCTGCGAGCCGCTGGTCATCGACCTCAAGCGATTAGGCTTGCCTTGATCTCTCACCATTATCGAAGTGATTGGGAATGGGAAGCACAGATGGTTTTTGATGCCGATCAGCGTCTGCGTAGATGGGCATCCGCTTTGGATCGTGGAGGTGCAGGAGCCGAAGATGTGATTGTTAAGATACGTTCGGCTATGCGTGATGACCTCAATACTCCGCGAGCGATTGAGGCTATGGATATATGGGCGGATAATGTTCATAGCTCCGCTAAGAGAGTGGATTATAAGAAAGAGTGTGCGGAGCTGAGAAGAGCGCTTGATTCCTTACTTGGAATTGTCGTGAATTAGAAGAGGAATATTTGAAGATAGGGAGCGATCATTTCATGATCCATATCGGAATTTTTTCTCTTGCCATCTGTCTGGTGGTAGTAGATATTATCGGAGCTATTTGGATATTGCGTTCTCGCCTTCAAGGTCTTTTGGTTGGTATATCTATCGCTCTTCTCGCATATACGTCAACCTATTTATTTTATGTCTTCATAAAAGGACATTATCGCATTAGTGATCCTGAATACTTTTCCTCTTTCTCTCTGCGCTATGCCTTCATGGCGTTATGTGTCTCTCTAGGGCTCATGGTGATTTATTCCTCCATGTGTGGCATTATTCGCTATTGTGAACTGGAAAAAATAGGAAGAGTTAAAGATGCTGGTTTGTCAATTATCACTCTTCTCTGTAGTGGAATAGCGGCACTATTCTTCTTCTTGCCTCGCTGGTTTCATTCATTCTTCGATGTATTCTCAGGAGCTCAACTTCTCTATATGGTGACAGATGCGGTAGGGGAGTCAACTGAAGATATCGACTATCAAATCATTAACTATGTTGTAATCCCGATTGTCTTGATGTCGATTATGGGGTTGATGGTCACTTTTATACGTCGAGGGATCTCATTTCAGCGTCCAGGGGGATATCGCTATGTTCTTAAAGCCTTTTCTATACGTTTATCTGCTGCGATATGTGCTTTTGCTATGGCGATAGCGAGTATTCTCTATGCGTTCAGAACTTTACCTCTTGCTCAGGTGGTGCGCGAGCAGATTGGGGATTCCTCCTTTATTGAGGATAATTATGTGGAGCCTTCTGATCAGATTCTTCATTTTCCTGCTCGTAAGAGGAATTTGATTCATATCTATATGGAATCGATTGAAAATTCTTTCTATAACAAAGAACAAGGCGGAT
>JAEZYG010000063.1 GCA_023419175.1 Actinomycetes bacterium | reverse complement strand
CCCCCCCCCCCCCCCCCCCCCCCTAGTACTTCCCATTGCCACTCCAGCTCGCGCTGACGATGGCCAGGCGAAATGGGTAAGCCCAGATATATGTGCCGAATCTGAAAAACGCTGGGAATACTACGGTTTCGCCGAGGCGTTCCCCGATGGTGGAAGTGACAAGAATCAGGTTGTTCGTGACTATCCTGCGGGGATGGACCCCGACAAACAGCCTACAGATAAAGATGGCGGTCTGCTCATTCCTCATCTGCCTTCAAACCGCCAGCAAGGTGTCTATTCTCAGGGGCCTTTCTATGGAAACAGGTCATTCCTTGCCCGTGAAAAACCAGGTGATCCCTCCACCATTCAGATCATGGTTCGCAGGCGTAAAGTTGAATACTATAACGACTTTAATATTCCTGAAGGTTTAGGGCTTCCCTCCAAGATCATGGTAATCACCACCATGAATGAGAAGCGCGACAAATGGGATGCGCAACCTCGTGGTGATTATGCTCATGCTGTCGAGTTTGACGCCAAGCATATGGTTGAAGGTGCAGCTGATCTCTACGCCGAGTTGAACGACCCCAATCGGCTTCAGGCTCGCAATGTTAAAGGTCTTCTTGACGTTCGTGCGGTCTCCATTCCCTATGGCAAACAGGGATATAACGAATGGCACGATACCGATCCGGGTGCGAGCTATAACAACGATAATGACTGGAAGATCTACCACAATCTCGACGACCGCTGGCGGTTGAATTTCTCCAAACAAAATGACCCGAAAGGTGATATCGGGTGGGGATCAGTCGGACCGATCTGGATGACCGACCCCATGCGCATGGTCTCTCTCAAAGCCGATCAGCTCGGCTCTGAATGGTATAAGTCTGGTGACGAATTTACGATTTACTGGGAATCGAAAATTACAGGCGATGGAATCTTCAATTTCTCCTTCGGTCAGCGGTGGGGCGCTTTAGAGACGAAAGCCCGTTTCAAGGCGCGCGTGGTTGCTCGTCAAAAGCCTGAGACAAAAGTCACTTTGCGCGGTTTCTATGACTCTCCCTATCTCGATCCCAAGCTTTTTGGCAACGATCCAAACCAGATCCTGCCCAAAGGTCTGAAAATCACTGGGCATTTCAAATATAACGGGCAGAAAATCCCTGGTATCTTGGAACGCCGCGATGGTCAGTGTTATCAATATCCCGATGGGGATATCGATTTTTCGGGCAATAACCTCAAAGAGGTCACCGACAATTTAGGGCAGAACAAAGGGCGCCAGTTTATTGTGCCTCGAAGTTTTGTCGAAAGCCTAGGCGGGAAACTTCCTGTCGGCACACCTGAAAACGATGATGGCGTGCAATTCGCCTTCGATATTTACAAAGACGACAGTTTTAGTCAGCCTGCCGATCAAACCTATAAAACAGGTCATCTTGATGACCGTATGCGCGAAGGTGTGATGAAAGGCGTCGACGCTAACGGCAATCAGGTTCCTGTGAAGGTGATGTATTACCTGATGCCGAACGAGTGGAAACCTCGCGGAGCGATGAGTTTTAAGATTCGTCTTCGTCCGCAGGTATTGAATGAAGCGGACGAGAGGTATCCTCTCAACCCCATCGGACTATCTCCCTATCGAGATATCATCAAATGGATCACTTTTGATGAGGATAAGATCGGCGATGAGCTCCGAAAGGGGAAGGTGATCGAGCGCGATGTCATCCCTGGATATTTGAAGGTTAAATGCGAGGTTACCGATTTTCAGGCTCGTGAATTTAGCGGTGGGCGTTGGCAAGATTCTCATCTTGACGTCTGGGCTCCCGGATATTATTACGAGGATGCTGCCCCGTGGATGATCGGCGATAACCAAAAGGTGGGTATTCACCAAACAGGTGATGAGAATATGACCCTAGTCGATTTCTCCTGCTGGGCTGAACAGCGCAACCCTGCGACCGCCGATGAACGCATCGTTGAAATTCCCGTTAACGGCTTTGTCGCTTTGGACGCTGAAACCTCCGATGCTTCTGGCAACCCACCCGAGGCTCTCGGTATTCAAGCTGATGGGACAAGCAACTATTATCCCATTGCCGGGTTCTCTTCATGCTCCGGCTACTCTGTTGATACGGCACGAGACCCTTCGAAGGGCGGTTACCCGCGGGATACTGAAGTGAAAGAATCAATCGGCGGTATGTCCGACACCATCCCTGGGCTGAATCCATCGGGTGCAACCGGACAATTCTTCTCCGGATTCAAAGGAACATATTTCTTAAATACTGGTGGACGCTGTGGCGAGCTCAATGACAAGCGTGAGAACGGGTTTATTTTCGGCCCAGCTCTGATGGTGACTGCACCTGTTGATGTGCGCGACGAACACAACATCGCCAACCCGCGCAAAAACGTGCGTGTGGCGATGCGCGGTATGGGTAAAGAGGCGATCGGATTCGGCATTATTTTGGCTGCCGATACGTCGAATGCCAATTACACCAACGCCATGCCGCCGGTCTACCAGTATTCCTCCCTGTCTTTTGAGAAGGGAGCGACTGATAAGAGCGGTCGAGTTGACTGGTCTCAACCGCACAACTACAACAAGAATTTCTACTATTACGGTACCCGTCTGGGCAGGACGGCACGTCCCTACGATGTGAACTCTGACCATACCCTAAAGGTTCGTGATGGCGCGCATAACGATGCGATGCAGAGCACGATGGTGAGCTATCGCCGTGTCGAAGAGAGTGAAGATACGGTTCAGCCCAAGATCAAGCCACTTTCGTCGCCCAATATCCTCACCACTGGTGGATATCGAGCAGATGTGGAAAATAAGTGGCTGGCTGGAAGCGAACTGCGCTATCTCACCCAGACCGATCAAGGCGGTGTGCTGGAACGCAAACCGGTGCGCAAATCTCTTGAGATCGACGTTCCTTGCGGACAGCCTTATGACCCTGACAATAAGGGTAAGCAAGGCATGGTGCGCGCTTGGGCTGATTTCAACGGTAACGGTCAATTCGATCCCGATGAGGGATCGACTGTAGCGACATGTCAGCCTCAACGCTCGGCAATCAGAACTCCTATGGAGATGATCTCGCCTACGAATGAGATGCCGTGGACAAATACGACGATGGCCACAGTGCGCTTCAACTATCCGAATCAGCACGATTTGAATGGCAAGCGCAATGTATGGATGCGTATCCGTGCAGTCGATAAGGTCGATGCCGATGTGCTCAACGGGTCTGAAGCAGATGAGCGCCGTTTAGCGAAGGCATATACCGATACTCCGACAGCGGTCAATCCAGATCCCGATGCTCCCCAAGGAGGAGGGTCGGCATATGGGTCGTGGGCTCACTCCGACTCGGGAGAAACTGAAGACTACCTATTCGATATCTCGACCGCTCCGACAGCGAATGACGACCTGTTCTGCGTGGACGAAAATGCCAATTCGGTGCTGGTGGACGTTCTCAACAACGACTATGCCGCTGACGATCCGCGTCGTCCCGATCCCGATACCTTAATATTCTTGGCCAATCAGCCAGGGGTTGAGATCTTAGATCGCGGCAAGACAGCTCGCGTGTCGGGTGAAGGAAGCTATACCATCGCTGATGGTGCGATCACCTTTACTCCCGATCCGGCATTGACTGCGAAAGCTCAAGGTTTTACCTCTTCCGATTCTCAGCCTTTGACCTCTCTCGCCTATGCTTTCTCCACTCAAGATGGCGCAGAAATTTACGATCGCGTCTCTGCAGCGAAAGCCACAGTGACTGGCTCGCTTGCTAAACAGTGCACCGTGCTTGCCAAGACCGCGATGTGGCAAGACAAGGTCGGTAGCTATGCCTGGGATCTGTCGAAGCTGGTGAAGGCTGAGAAGCCGAAGGATGACAACGGTCAATGGGTGAAACTTGATGAGCGCATCAAAGGCGCCCATGCCGATAGCGATACTCTCAATCTGGAATACGATATCGCTGTTAAAGCTCGAGAGCGAGATGCAAAAGTCAACGCGATCAATGGTCACGTCTCCTTGTCGAATCCGTTAGATGAAGAGGTGAAGGTCGCCTCGATCCGTCTCGATGTCTCTTCTCCTGATGGACGTATTCCTACCAGCGATCTTCCCACCTGTACGGTGAATGGCGATCTGCCGACTTTAGCGAAGTCCAGTGAGTCGAAAGCGACGGTGGAAGTCCCCTTCACCTGTAGCGCCGCCAACGGTAAGGAATTGCCCTCCTTTGGCATTAAGGTCACACCTGTTGTCACTCTCGCGGGTGGACAAGGGGTCAATGCCATCGCCACCGATCAATTCGATCCCGATCGCATGAGCGGTTCTGTGGAATACGACGCGGTGAAATTGACCGATGCCATCGTCGACTATCGTGATCGCAATACGAATCACAACCTCGATGATCTTACCGTCACGATGGGGGATAAGAGTGCTGCTTTGGGCTCTGTCCTTCTGTCAGGATCCGAAGTGGCGGCAGCAGGTGATGAGGGTGTGCATCTGCGCATGACAATACCTGCCGATCGATCTTTCACCTATCCCAGCCAAACTGATGGCAAGGTAACGATTGTCAATACGGTGAGATTATGCGATGGATCACCTAATGCGGCGACCGATAGCTGTCAAGCTGTGCCGCGAATCCCGAAGGCGGAAGGGGAAACGCCAGGTACCGTCCCCCCTGCACGCGCTATCGTCCGTGTAGATCCCACTGCGGAGACCACCATTGTCGTCCGCAAGGTGGGAGGGGAAGATCAAACACCGTTGAGTGGTTCTCAATTCGCTATCTACCGAGATGTCAATGGCGCTCCAGAGCGGACGCCTGTCATCGCCACCATGCCTGCACGAGGCAGTGACGCGTGGAGTGAGACAGCTTACGAATTTGACGCTGCCCATCTCAATCCAGGTGTCAGCTATTGGCTCTTCGAGATCAAAGCGCCGAAGGGTCATCAACTCTTGGCTCAACCTGTGAAGTTCACCATCGATAACGACGGTAAGACCATCACATTGGGCGAAGGTAAATCAGATTTCGTCAACGTCTCTGTTGACGGTCAGATCGGTGTGATTACCGTCCGTGACGTCGAAGATGGATGGCTTCCCGGATCGGGCGGACGATCGTTGATATGGCTGAGCGCCCTTGGTGCTCTGCTCGGTATCGCCGCTTGGCAGATATCGCGACGTTCATCGACAACTCAATAAAGAGAACTGAATTCGATACTGACGCACAAGAAAAGAAAAGGAGAAATGATGTCAGCAAAGCAGATGTGTGGACGCGTTGGCGCCGCACTTGCTGTCTCCAGCCTTGCGCTGGCGGCGTTCACCCCTGGCGCTTTCGCCGATGTGAACCCAAGTGACCCGAATGCTCCGAAGACGGGTTCAATTCACATCGTCAAGCATGAGAACGATGGTCGCACCGCTCCGGCGACGGGCAAGCAGGCCGATCCTGCCCCCTCACAGCGCACATTGCAAGATGTGAAATTTAAGGTTCAAAAGATCACCGATGTGGATCTGAAGACCAATGCCGGATGGCAGAAACTGGAAGAGTATAAGACCAGCGGTGTTGGAGCCGATAAGCTGACAGCAGCTCAGGGTACATGCGCAGCTGCTGAGCAGACCACCAACAATCAAGGCAAGATCGACTGCACCGGCTTGGAGATCGGCGCCTATCTGATCACCGAGTTGGCAAGCCCCGATGCGAAGTACACCGATAATCAGGAAAAGGCAGCTGTGACCCCTGCCACTCCTTTTGTCGTCACCATCCCCATGACCGATCCTCAGGATCGCGATAGTTGGATGTATGACATCTATCTCTATCCGAAGAACTCGACGTCCAAGGTGACCAAGACCGTTGCCGACCAGGGTTCCTATGCCGGACAGACGATCACCTATAGCGTGACCGCTCCCGTCCCCGCTTTGAAGGAAGGCAATGTTCCCGCCAAGTTCATCATCTCCGATACTCTTCCTCAGGGTGTAACCCTTGAAGGAGATAATCCTGTCGTTGTCACTGGAACGAATACGAGAGGTGAACTTGGTGCAGGTGACTATGAGATCGACGGCACGGAGGTGACCTTCACCTGGGCTGGTTTGAAGAAACTCGTCTATAGCCCCGATCGCATCCCCAGCGTGACCGTGACCTATACCGTCAAGATCGCTGCCAATGTCACCGCCAATGATAACGGTGTGTTAAAAAATACCGCGAATCTGACCTGGAATCCCGGTCACGAAGGTGGCGAAGATCCCAAGAGCCCCAATCCTCCAAACCCCAAAGAGCCTCCGGCTCCTGGCCTTCCCCCGATCCCCGATACCAACGTTCCGTCCAACCCTGTGAAGTCGGTCTATGGCAAGGTGAAGGTTGTCAAGAAGAATAAGGCGGATCAGAAGTTGGCTGGCGCCATCTTCAAGATCAAGCAGTGCGATGCGGGCGATTTCTATAAAGATCCTGCTGATCCCAGCCAGGATTGGGAGATCACCACTCAAGAAACCACGGGTGAGGCTGTCTTCGACGGTATTCAGATTTCCAATTACGCCAATGGCGATGCGGTACCTCAACAGGATCAAAAGGAGTTGTGCTTGGTCGAGACCAAGGCTCCCGAGGGATATGAGTTGCTCGTTGAGCCCGTCCGTGTGAAGCTCACCTCCGCTGGAGACGATCCTGCCAGCCCCGCTGCAGTCGTGGAATTGTCTCAAGAGGTCGTCAACGTACCGAAGAACGGCGGCTTTGAGCTTCCCGTCACCGGTGCTGCTGGTTTGGCGGCTGCCTCTATCGGTGGTCTCCTTCTTGCCGCTGGCGGTGTATTGATCGCCATGCGTTCTTTCAAGAAGGCATGATCTTAGAAGAGATATTCTCATAGCCTGACGTGAAGAGGTGGAGGAATTCCTCCACCTCTTTGCATCGTGTGAATTCATTGTGGAGGTGACAGGGCAATGCAGGTGACGAAAGGTCGGATCGGACGCGTGATCGCCGTCCTGCTTTTACTCGCAGGGATTACGATCATGGCATATCCCATCGCAGCCACCTTGATTATGAATGCTTCTCAGCGTCAAGCGGTTATTGAGAACGAGAAGCTGATGCAATCGCACGATCCAGCTCGCAATGCCCAAGATATCGACAATGCACGTCGATATAATCTCCAACTTCATTCAGGGCCTATTCTCGATCCCTTTCTCCAAAGAGTCGCCCCTAATACCCAGCTCTATCGCGAATATCTGTCCTATTTGAATTACAGCGATCATATGATCGGCTCGGTGAAAATACCGTCTATTGACGTATCTTTGCCGATCTATCACGGTACTTATGAAGAGGAATTACAAAAAGGGATCGGTCATCTTTTTGGTTCCTCTCTTCCTGTTGGTGGGGAAGGAACCCATGCCGTCTTAACAGGACATTCGGGATTATCGAATGCCACCATGTTCGACAATCTTCCCAAATTGCGACAAGGGGATGAGATCTATCTTCTCGTCGCTGGTCAGAAATTGAAATATGTGGTTACCACTACCGACGTTGTGATCCCAACCCAGACGGATTCCCTCTTACCCGTCGAAGGAAAAGATCTCATCACTCTTATCACCTGCACCCCCTATGGCATCAATACTCACAGGCTTCTCGTCCACGCTGAAAGAGCTCCCTATGATCCTGATGTCGATGATGCCAAGAGCGATCATCAACCCACGATCTTTCGTCCGTGGATGGCTGGATCGGTGGCAGTCATCATCGTGTTAATTATTGCCTTTATCGTGACCCTTTTTCGCAGACGGGCAAAGGAAAAACCTTCCGCTTCACCTAAAAGGAGTGGTATAGAAGAGGAGAGAAGTATTCCTTCTTAAACTTCTCGACTTAGATAAGTTCTCATATAGGTGGATATTTATGACAGATATAGAGATCGCTCATGCCTTTTTCTTTCATCTGTTCTGTGCGCTATGAGAAGATATTTTAAAAGGTTGTCTATAGAGACGATCTGCATTCTTGAAATGCTGTCATTTTGAAAGCTATTCTCCTGGCACGGTCTAGAAATCTGTGATCCTATGAAAGGACAATTAAAACCCGATAAGAATGGGTCTGTGGCTTAACGCCACAGACCCATGAAAGTGCTGATCGCAGATCAGTGTTCGTCGTAGTGGTCGCCGTCTGCGTGGTGAAGATGACCATCGTGCAGATAATCGGTGTGACCGTCATGCTCGACAGCTTCGTGCCCACAATCGGTTCCGTGGGTGTGGCCGGCATGATCTTCTGCTACAACGTGATCCTTGACAAGATGCTCGTCATAGTGGTCGCCGTCTGCATGGTGGAGGTGGCCGTTATGCAGATAATCGGTATGATCGTCGCGCTGGATAGCCGGATGTCCGCAATCGGTTCCGTGGGTGTGGCCAGCGTGATCTTCAGCGGGGAGATGTTCTGCGCACATAATGCACTCCTTCATTTATTACATGGTTTTGAAAATCAATTTCAAAACCTTTATTCCCTCTTTTCTTAACTCCAGAATTACATGCTTTTTTATGGAAAGCAACATGATAGTGGATCTCAATTTATTAAATCCTAAATTAATTGGAAATGGATATGATAATGGTAATCAAATCCCCTATTTGTTGAGAATGGATTTCTTTTAATGTTGGCTCAGATATATGTGGTGAAGAATATTCCTCTGAAGCTTTCGATGTGATCTTCTTGATCTGACGAGTGCGACTAGTGACTCATCTTCCTATGGTTCATGATAGATAGGAAGATGAGTCGCCTATTTATCGAGTCTGTTCTGCGCGATTCTTCGTCGTCCGTGCGATATGGAGACGCTGTTTTCTCAAGATGCGGTGATAATCTTCCACCTCGGGATGGTTCACAGCCTCTAAGGGACGTTCTAAAGCCAATTCCAGTAGATAATCGGCAAAGATGGGATTGCGGGGGAGAAGAGGGCCGTGAGGGTAGAGGCCGATGACTCGTCCGTGGATGGCTCCGTCATAGCCATCTTCACCGTTTCCTACTCCGATATCGACTTTCATCAACGGTTGAGCGTCGCTTCCCAGATAGGTAAATCCTCCATGATTTTCAAATCCCGAGATGGCACGATCGATACCGTGAGGATCTGTCCAGGTGGAAAGGATCTCGCCTACAGCCCGTTGAGCACCCCGGCGTGTCTCAACATCGAGAAGGCCAAGCCCACGGCATATCTCATCGTTTCCACCGACGGTAAAACTGTGTCCACATAGCTGGTAGCCAGCACAAATCGCCAAGAGGACAGCTCCGCGATCGAGAGCGTTACGAAGACCATCTTGGCCATGTAATTCCTTCACAGCTGCGATTTGAGCCTGATCCTCTCCGCCACCAAGAAGATAGATTAATCCATCAGAAGGAATCGTTTCTCCTGGCTCAACATCGACAATCGTGGCATCTTCACCTCTCCAGCGCAGACGTTGAGTGAGAACCATCGCATTGCCTCGATCCCCGTAAATACCGAGCAAGGATTGATAGAGAACGACGATCTTATGAGTCATGACAAATTCACTCCTCCAAGACGGCATAAGGTGAGGAAAGCTGAATAGGTGGCTAAAACATCCACAGTCGATTCAAAAGGTCGGTTGAAAACCTCCTCATAGGAATCGACTACCTCAACATCAACCTCTGCATAGGACAGACGAACCGCCAAATCAACCGCTCGAGGACCGGTGGCGATCACATGGCGTCCGCGCAACTGTTCATAGGGAACATCCCATAACCAACTCACATCGGTTCCATCAGCGATCGCGGAATCGATGGCGAGAATGACTGGATCGGATGACATCACCATCAACGATTCAGCCCATCCAGCAGGATTTTTCGCCAAGATCAAACGAGCTTGAGCTGAGCCTATGGAGGCGATCGCAAAACGTCCAGCGGGAGCGTTCACTTCCGACATAGCTCGCAAGGCATCATCGGGTCGACATCCCATCTCGATCGCGGCAGCGAAAGCGCAGGCAGCATTGGCTCGATTGAAGCGTCCAGGAACGTTTAAATCAAGACGATAGTGGGCAGAAGAATCGGTAATGATGTCCTCGCGCAGCACATAGTGAGCTTTCGGCTGGCTGAGATCGCATCCAGGACAATCCCATGAAGAATTCTCGTCATATCTCAAAACCGATCCGCATTCGGGGCATAGGGAGGCATCTTGGGTGCGAGGCATACCCAAATCCATCCAGATCACCTTATCGGCTCCAAGGGCAGCCCATACGATAAGAGGATCTGCCGCATTGGCGACAACAGTCGGATTTTTGGCTGTGTCGAGGAAGGCCTGACGCCACTTACGTCCCAAAGCGTTGATCTCGTGATGGCGATCAAGTTGGTCTCGGCTGAAATTGAGCAAGATCGCCACCTCGACATCTGAAAGGCGGATCATATCCGCTACGACTTGCTCATCGACTTCAAGGACGGCAAATTGATCAAGACGA
>JAEZYG010000052.1 GCA_023419175.1 Actinomycetes bacterium | reverse complement strand
ATAGTTCACCGGCCCGGAGAGAGGGTCGGCATCGAGAACAGCGATTGAATTGGGAAACTGTCCCATATCCGATTCAAGCTCGACAATTCCATAACGAGGCTGGGAACCGGCAGAAGAAAAACGAGCGATACGCATAGTCTCAGTCTAGAGGGTCGTTAACGGCTGTGAGCAGGTGGTAGACAAGGGCGTCTACCACCCATAGGATCAGCTCACCCGATGCATCCATCCATAACTATCTTCACGGCGTCCGTATTGGATATCGAGTAGATAATTGCGCAATTCGACTGTCTTTTCATAACGAGCCTCACTGGGCTGATAGAGACCTCTTTCGTCTTTAAGAGCTCCGATCGGATTGATAACTGCAGCCGTCCCGCAGGCAAACATCTCCGTAATCGCCCCCGATTCAAGTCCTTTGATGACCTCATCGGTGCTGATCTTGCGCTCAACAGGAGAAAGACCGATCTTAGGAGCGATCGTCAACAAAGAATCTCGGGTAATACCAGGTAGGATATTGCCGTTCAATTCCGGAGTGATCAGCTCGTCATTGGAGGTGATCATGAAGAAGTTCATGCCACCTAATTCTTCTATCCAACGCTTCTCCACCGCATCGACAAAAAGAACCTGATTACATGAATGCTCAGTAGCTTCCTGCTGAGCCACCATAGATGCCGCATAATTACCGCCGCATTTAGCAGCTCCTGTTCCGCCAGGAGCGACACGGGAATAGCGGGTGGAAATCCAAATATCGACAGGGCGAACACCGTGAGCGAAATAAGGTCCGACAGGCGAGGCGATCACGGTAAAGATCACCGAACGAGCCGGACGCACCCCGAGATAATTTTCACATGCCATCATGAATGGACGCAGATAGAGAGAGTCCTCTTTTTCTCCTGTGGGAACCCAACGGGAATCACAGGCGACCAATTGATGACATGCCTGCACAAAATCATCGGGATCAATCACAGGTAAAGCCATGCGCTGAGCAGAAGAGACGAAACGTTCAGCATTTGCTCGCGGACGGAAAAGCCACACTGAACCGTCTGCATGACGATAGGCTTTCATTCCCTCAAAGATCTCTTGGGCATAGTGGTAGACGGCACTGGACGGCTCCATTGTCATCGGAGCGTAATCGACAATTCGATCACTATGCCATCCATGATCAGCCGACCATTCAGCAACCGCCATGTGATCGGTGAAATATTGGCCGAAACCGGGATTCTCATGGATGCTAGCGATGACATCGTCGGTCAAAAAAGTGCACTCATCTGGGAAAGGAAACGACATAGCCATGTCCTTAGTTTAATCATCTCCCTCCATAAGCGATGCCGATCATCTCCTTATGAGACGTTCTAGGAAGATTGCCGCTTCAAAAACCCCATCGCTATCAAACCGCATGAGACGCCCAGAGCCGATAGCCATGTCGCACCTTTGACAAGGGTGGCTGCCGGGTGGATATGTGAAGGGTCAGGCAAAGGTCCATTGCCCAAAATTCCGCGATCTTCAACTCGTCCACCGTAGTAAATATTGCGTCCTCCAAGACGAATACCTAGAGCTCCAGCCATTGCCGATTCGCACCAACCTCCATTAGGGCTGGGGTGATGAGCGTGATCTTCAATGACGATTCTGGCCACGTCCTTGGGATCCGACCCCACATCATCAGATAAGGCTATAAAGCACAAAGCGGTGAGTCTGGCAGGTATCCAATCTAAAAGATCGTCGAATACGGCTGCGCAGCTTCCAAAATGGCGGTAGCGAGCATTGCGATGACCGATCATCGCATCGAGAGTATTGACACTGCGATGAATGAGCAGAGCAGGGATACCGCCGATAGCTGTCCAAAACAGAGAGGCGACAGCAGCATCAGCAGTATTTTCTGCAAGGGATTCAATCGTTGCTCTCGATAACTGTTTAACATCGAGATGATCGGGGTCTCGCCCGCATAGCGAGGATAGATGGGCGCGAGCCTGATCGATATCTCCATCCTCACATAGCTCAGCCATCTTCTCACCTTCGCGCACCAAACTGTTAGCCCCACAACAAGCCCATACAGATGCAGCGGTGATAAGAGCATAGATCAGTGGACGCCGGCTATTTTTTTCAGCAAAATACCCAAGGGCGACAATGGGTGCAAGGGAAAGACTCAGATGGAGCACACCGGCCTGTTTCGTATCGCGATAGGTAAATTTCTCCACCCAGGAGGCATAGCGACCAAAATAGGCGACTGGATGATGATCGCGAGGATCTCGAATGAGACGATCTGCTACGATCCCCGCACAGATTCCCGCAGCACGAGCAAGCCATTGAGACCTCATCGGCTCACACCTTTCACCTTCTTCAACGCCTCGATAAGACGGATATGTTCGTCGGGAGTTTTGACCGCCAGACGTATCCACTGTGGCCCTAGACCAGGGAATGTTTCACTGCGTCTTACCGCTATCCCCTCATCAGCGAGTCGGATTCTGATCGATTTACTCTCGTCGTAAAACGAGGTATTGAGCAACAGAAATGGTGCTTTCGATTCCACAGGGGGCGCATCAATCGATAACAGGCGTTCAACAAGATCGCAACGAGCGCGGTCTACTTCATCGCATACGGAATCGATATAGGTACGCGCCTGTTCCTCAGCACTTGCCACCATGACATCGAGAGCAGGCGATGACACACTCCACGGGGATTGGTGAGCTGCTAGGGAAGAGATATGGTCAGGTGAGGCGACGATATATCCAGCACGGATACCGGGAATGGAGAAGATCTTCGTCAGCGAACGTATGACGATCACCCCATCCATGACAGATGAGATGAGGCTATATTCCACGGGACAAAAATCCATAAACGCCTCATCGATAACTATGATGCGTCCTGGTCTTTTCAACGCTTCAATATCTGCTGGATTGTGGAGATAGCCTGTGGGATTGGTGGGGTTACCGATGAACAGAAGATCGATATCATCGTCAACGTCGAGGTTGTGAAGGGTGAAATCTTCGCTCATGATGTGGTCGATCTCACGTCCGCATCTGAGCATAGCTGCTTCTGGTTCACTGAATTGCGGATGGACGATAGCTGCATGATGCGCCTCAATGGCCGAAGCGATCAATGTGAAAGCTTCAGCTGCCCCACTGGTGGGCAAAATCATCTGCTCATCGACACCGTGTCTTTGCGCTAAGGCATGGCGTGCGCAGGCGGGATCGGGATAGGACGCCCAACGATCTATACGAGAAATGATGAATTCGCTCAGCCATTCCGGCGGGGTGGAGCGTCGAATATTGACGGCGAAATTTATCAGACCATCTCCAAGATCTCGATCCCCATGATGGTCAAGATCCCATCCTTGATATGTCGGATTCATCCTCGCCCCTTCTGGATATGCTCTCACCATCATAGAAGGCTACGGCAGGCTTTCATATTCAATCGCCAGATGAGCGGAGTCATGGTTGAATGATTATGTGTCTGTTTCAACTAGAAGCTATCGGCTCGGCACTCGCGGCAGCGACTTGGCAAAAACCCAATCCCTACAGGTCGCCACTATGCTTCGCAGCGATCATTACAATATCGACTTGATTACCATCACAACTCAAGGAGATCGAGATCGCTCCACCCCGTTGAGTGCCCTAGGAGGGGTAGGTGTTTTCGCCGCTACCCTTCGCCATTCTCTCCTGGCAGGTGAGGTTGATTTCGCCGTCCACTCCTATAAAGATCTCCCAACCGCTGAGGTGGAAGGACTTCGCATTGCAGCTATTCCTCCACGAGCTCGTCCGCACGATGCCCTCATCACCCGTGGAGGGCTCACCATAGAGACTCTTCCTACAGGAGCTTTGGTGGGAACGGGATCACCTAGACGAGCAGCTCAACTACTCCGACTACGTCCCGATCTCCATATTGCAGATATTCGAGGCAATGTTCCTACCCGTCTTGAAAGGGTTTTAGGCGATAGAGCCGATCTCGATGCTGTGGTCTTAGCTGTCTCCGGTTTGGAACGCCTTGGGTTGGAATCGACGATCAGCGAGATCCTTCCATTCGCATGGGCACCTGCTCAAGGAGCTTTAGCGATCGAGACTGCCGATAAAATCGATCCGATCTTAAATGAGGCGTTGAATTCCATTCACGATCCGCTAACGGCACAGCGCGTCTGCGCTGAACGCCATCTGCTCGCCTGCCTCAATGCTGGTTGCGCAGCACCTGTCGGTGTGACCTGGGAAGATGATGTGATGACAGGATGGGTCTTTTCTCTCGATGGTCGCCAATCCATAACTGCCAACGCTTCGGTGGAAGACGACCCATATCTGTGTGCCCGAACGATCGCTTCGTCACTGATCGATCAAGGAGTGGATAAGATCTGTGATCTTCACGCATCGATAATCAGAAGGGAGCTGTGATGGCATCTGTTCTTTTCACTGGACGAGAAGGAGCGATCACCTCCGCTTTACGTAAAGCGGGATATCGCGTGGAGGTGCATCGGGTCATCCGCCACGAAGCTATTCGCGGTTCTCTCGATGCTGTCGAGCGGTGGATCGAAGCTGCAACGAATGTGTCAGAAAGACGGAAACGTCCCATCTCAATCGTCATCACATCGATGACAACAGCACATTTCCTTCAACCTCTTATCGAAAATCTCGGCGAGAAGATCCACGAGATCAACTTCTATGTTTCAGGTCCGTCCACCGCGTCTGCTTGCGAAAAGATCGGCTGTCCGGTTTCAGTGGTGGCAGATCAACCTGCTGGAGCGGAATCTTTGCTTCATTCCTTGGCTAAACTCGATGAGTCGGAAGATATCCTTTGTGTCGGTTCTTCCCTAGCGGGTAACCGTATCCCCGAAGTACTGCGTCAAAGCGGACATACCGTCAACCGTCTCGATATTTACTCCACTCATAACGATCTCGACCAGCTCGCCCAGCTGGAGGAGATCTGGGATGATTTTGACGCTGTCGTCATCACCTCCCCCTCCTCAGCCCAAGCTCTATCGTCGATTGTCACTTTGTCAGATCATCCTGGATTGGTCGCTATCGGTGAACGCACTTCTCAAACTTTGAGCGAAGATTATGAGGCAGATCATGTGGTTGCGGAGGCGACAACTCCAGCAGCTATCGTTGAAGCCGTCAAGGAGGCATTGTCATGATTTACCGTCCACGCCGTCTGCGCTCATCTAAAGCCATGCGTGCCTTAGTGAGCGATGTCACAGTCAATCCGCGCAATCTGATCTTGCCTATCTTTGTCGCAGAAGATGCGAAATCTCCACGCGAGATCACCTCGATGCCTGGGGTCTATCAATACGATCTGGATTCTTTGAAAGCTGTCGCGCACCATGCCGCTCACGCTGGTCTTGGAGGAATCGACCTATTTGCGATCCCCCGCATTCGAGATGCCCAAGGCTCTCAAGCATGGGATGATAAGGGAATTCTCAACCGAGCCTTGGCGGCTGTTCGAGCTGAGGTCGGCGATGAAATCGTGGTGATCGCCGATACCTGTCTCGATGAATTTACCGATCATGGTCACTGCGGAGTTCTCGACGATAAGGGACGGGTCATCAATGATGCCACCAACGAACTCTATGCTTTGATGGCTATCAGCCAAGCTGCCTCTGGCGCCCATATGGTTTCCCCATCGGGCATGATGGACCACCAAGTACAAGTTATTCGCGAAGCTCTCGACCGCGAAGGCTATGACGACGTGGCGATCATGGCCTATTCAGCAAAATATGCTTCGGCTTTTTACGGCCCTTTCCGTGAGGCTGTTGACTGTCAGCTTACAGGCGACAGACGCACCTATCAGATGGATCCAGCTCGCCAAAGAGAAGGGCTTTTAGAAGCCGAGCTGGATATGGCTGAAGGAGCCGATATCGTCATGGTCAAACCTGCCAGCTACTATCTCGATATCCTTTCACGAATCAAAGAGCGTCTCGATATTCCCCTCGCTGCCTATCAGGTGTCAGGAGAATATGCGATGGTCGAAGCCGCTGCGCAACGTGGATGGATCGATCGGGAACGGATCATCATGGAATCTTTGACCTCGATCTTCCGCGCAGGAGCGGATATGGTCTTAACCTATTGGGCCTTGGAAGTCGCCGAAAGCACTCAGGGGCAGAAAGGATAGAGATGACCCACAGCGAAGATCTTTTTAACAAGGCATGTCACCTCATTCCCGGAGGCGTGAGCTCGCCGGTGCGAGCGTGGAATGCGGTGGGAGGAACTCCTGCCTTCATCGCCTCTGCCTCTGGCCCTTGGATAAGCGATGTGGACGGACATACCTATGCCGATCTGATCGGTTCATGGGGACCTGCGATCCTAGGACACGCTCATCCCGATGTGGTACGAGATGTCCAAGAAGCCGCCGGACGGGGATTGAGCTTTGGCGCTCCAACCGGAGCCGAAGTGGAATTAGCTGAACTGATCTCGTCAAAAATTGAACCTATTGAACAGGTTCGTTTCGTCTCGACAGGGACTGAAGCGACCATGACAGCGATCCGTCTCGCTCGAGCAGTCACCAATCGAGATCTTCTCGTAAAATTCGCTGGATGCTATCACGGACATTCCGATTCCTTGCTGGTCTCTGCCGGGTCCGGATTGGCAACCAGCGGACGTCCATCATCTGCCGGGGTTCCCGAGCAAATAGCACAGGCCACGATCGTGGTCGAGTACAACGATATCGAAGCTTTGGAAAAGGTCTTTTCAACCTATCCAGATCGAATCGCTGCGGTGATTACCGAAGCCGCTCCATGCAATATGGGAGTTGTTCCACCCGACCCCGGTTTCAATGCCGCGATCCGCCATCTAACCTCACAGCATTCTGCTCTGATGATCTGTGATGAAGTCTTGACGGGATTCCGCTGCTCACCTGCTGGTTTTTGGGCGATCGATCAAGAACCTGACGAATGGATTCCCGATATTTTCACTTTCGGCAAGGTCATCGGCGGAGGTATGCCATTGGCAGCTTTAGCTGCGAGACGCCAGATCATGGAACAGCTTGCCCCGACAGGACCGGTCTATCAAGCCGGCACCCTTTCAGGTAACCCCTTGGCAACCGCCGCTGGAATCGCCACGTTATCCAGAGTCAACCAAGAGGTCACACGCCGTCTCAACGAAACCTCTGCTCATATACAAAATACCTTGTCCACTGAACTCAATGCGGCCGGTATCCCCCATAGGATTCAATCTGCCGGTTCTCTTTTCTCAGTCTTTTTCGGCTCAGGACCTGCCGAGAACCCTGTGAGGAATTTCACAGATGCCACCATGCAAGATGTGGATTGTCACCGTCGTTTCTTCCATGCGATGAGGAAAGCTGGAGCGATGATCCCTCCTTCAGCTTTTGAAGCCTGGTTCGTCAGCGCCTCTCACGATGAGACCGCTATCGCCCATATCGATCAGGCGATCTGTACAGCGGTGAGGTCTCTATGAGCGCATATTCTTATGATCCCTCCCCCGTCCCTGGATTAGCAGATGACCTTTTCATCCATGACGGTTTGGTAACCAAACGCATCATCAGAGCCGCTGCTTTAGCC
>JAEZYG010000050.1 GCA_023419175.1 Actinomycetes bacterium | reverse complement strand
ACATGCCTTTCCAGATAGCTAAAAACTCCTCGTCCAATACCTAAAAAACCCACGCCGGTGGCGGCAACTAAAAGGTAGAGCACAGGGGGCATCTCAGCGGCTCGACTGAGCAACCATGCCGAGGTTCCCATGAGAGCAACCGATGAGGCACTGGCTGCGGTCGCTAAAACGATCGCTATCACCAAACGTCTTTTTCCCCGCGGCAACGCTGCTAGAAGAGCAGCTGTCAATCTCCACACAGCTCCAAGGGATCTCATATTTCCTCCGCGGGCAATGGGGTAGGCACTGGCTGAGGAGTCGATATCCCCTGGTCGATGCGGACGATTTGGTCAGCTATGGCAAGAATCGATTCTCGATGTGTCACCACCACGACCGTCACTCCCAAGGATTTGAGAGTGGAGATCACTGCTGCCTCTGTCGTTTGATCGAGGCCAGCTGTCGGTTCGTCCATGATGAGCAGACGGGCATTGGCACATTCGATGGCGACCAAAGCTCTTGCGAGGGCGACACGTCTGCGCTCTCCAGCGGATAGTCCTTCGCCATCGTCACCCACACTGCGTTGAGCGTCCAGATGAGCAGCTCCACATCGGTCGAGAGCTGAGCGGATCACCTCTGCGCTCACCGCGCGTCCACGTCCTCCCATCGCGACATTATCGGCTATCGTCCCTCGGATCATGCCGGGATTTTGCCCTACCCATGCGATCTGACGATGCCATGATGGAAGGTCGATCTCGCTCAATTCCTTTCCAGCGATCGTGATCGATCCGCCATCGAGGGGGACGAAACCCATGAGAGCTGACAAAGCAGTCGATTTCCCAGCTCCTGTCGTTCCGATAATCGCCACCGTCTGTCCCGGCTCAATGATCAACGAGCAGCCCTGTAGACGATCTTTACCTTCACGCGCTTCGACACGGACATCGTCCATGACGATGCGAGAACAGCTCAGATCGTCAGCGTCACATCTGCCATGCGGACGCGATTGCGCCGCTTCGATCAGATCGAAAGCCGCTGAGGCTGCCGCCGAGCCATTCGCTGAATCGTGAAAGTGGACACCGACCATACGGATAGGCAGATAGGCTTCAGGAGCCAAGATAAGAATAAATAGGGAGGTATAGAGATCGAGCTCGCCTGCGACGACGCGGAAACCGATCGTGACGGCAACCAAGGCCACCGATAAAGTGGCGAGCAATTCCAAAACGCCACCGGAGAGGAATGCCATTCTGAGCGTCTTCATCGTCACCGAACGGAAATCGTCCTCAGCTTTCATCAAGGCTTGTCGCTGAGCACGCGCACGTCCAAATACCTGAAGGGTGGGAAGTCCAGCGATTAGGTCGGCAAAGTGATTCGATAGACGTGTCAGCAGACGATAACGCTTATCGATGGCTTCTTGTGTCGCCAAACCGATCAGGATCATGAAGATCGGAATGAGAGGGATCGTCGCGATGATGATGAGGGCAGAGCGCACATCGTATATCCATATCGTCGCCACAATCATGAGGGGAATGAAAGCCGCCATCACCAATTGCGGAAGATAGCGTTCAAAATAGCCGTCAAGAGCATCTAAACCCGAGGTAACGAGATGGATCATCGTCGCCGATGAGGTGGAATCGGACGAATTCTGCAGATGAGCTGAACATATATCGGTACGCAATGTGGATTTCACCGAGGCGGAGCAGCGATGGGCTGCGACAGCGGTGAGCCAACTGAGAATTGCGCGAAGGACGAAGATCGCCAGCAGAGCTATGACGTAATAGATCAGATGGGGAAAAGGACCGTCAAAGTGAATAGTTTTCGTCGCAAAAACTCCCGAAACCGCCCTGGCAATCAACCAGGCTTGAACGATGACGAGAGCCGATGTAGCGATCCCGATGATAGCGACGGCGATCAGGAAGAACCTGACCGCCGTCGCCCGTTGTATCAGTCGCTTATCCAGCGGGGCTGCCACACTCAGCCTTTCTGAGCGGCAACAGCCAATTCGCTGGGTTCAGGAGGCATATTCTTCACGCTGATGCGTTTGCGGAAGATCCAGTAACTCCAGATCGTATATGCCAAGACGATCGGAACACCGATCAAAGCCGCCACACTCATTAAGGTCAAGGTATCGGGAGTCGAAGCTGCCACCATCATATTGAAGGGATTGGCAGCATCGGTCTCGATGAAGCCCAAGGTGCCGTACATCTTGATGAAGATCATCGTGAACAGGGTCGCAATCGTGATACCCGTCCCGAAGAAAGCCCATTTTTCCTTGCCAGAACGATGCATCAAGATAGCAAATCCCAAAGCGAGAACAGACAAGATACCGACAGCCCAGGTGGCTACCGTCGCATCCAAATAGGGGTTATCGCTTGCCGGATAGAAGATATTCCCTCCGACGACGAAGATCGCAAGCAACAGAACAGCTACCGGACCGGCGATCTTGACGACCTTGTGGGCGTTCTCACGCACCACACCTCTGGTCTTGAGGGAGAGGAAGATCGCGCCGTGAACGGCGAAGAGAACCACCGTCATGAGTCCACCAATCAAGGCCAGCGGGCTGAACAGCGACCAGAAAGATTGGGTCATATGTGGCGGATTTCCAGCCACCGGCATACCGATCCACATATTGGCGAAACCGACGCCAAAGACCAAAGAGACGATGAAGGAGCCGATCGTCGCACACCAGTCGAAGGAGTCACGCCACGTATCGTCTGGACGCAAAGCGCGATATTCAAAGGCGACACCGCGCACGATCAAACCGAGCAAGACGAGCAGCAAGGGCAGATAGAGACCGCTAAATAAGGTGGAATACCAACCGGGGAAGGCTGCGAACATCGCACCACCTGCCGTCAAGAGCCACACCTCATTGCCATCCCAGTGAGGTCCAATGGTGTTAATCATCACTCGACGCTCCACCGGTTTCTTACCGATGAAGGGATAGAGCATGGCGACACCGAAATCGAATCCTTCAAGGAAGAAGAAACCTACCCAGAGAACGACTTCCAGGAGGAACCAGATCAAGATGAGAGTTTCGTGATTCATCGTTCTACCTCCTCACTCAGTATGCGAACGACAGTTGGTCGTCTTCGTTGGTCATGACTTTGGGTTCTTCCACCTCAGGCAATCCCTTAC
>JAEZYG010000040.1 GCA_023419175.1 Actinomycetes bacterium | reverse complement strand
GGCGTGAAGCGGATCTATACATGCCTTTTTAACCCCCATCGGCAAGCAAAGAGACGCTTTCAAATGCACATTCTAGGACTTTTTCACTATTTTTTCACTATCGTCGCCTCTTCTTCGACTCCGCGATAGGGTGAAATTATCAAGTCGATGGCCGATTTGATATCTGGCGAGGAGGAAGCATGTCAACAATTGATTCCGCTGGACGTATCGTCGTCGGGACTGACGGATCCGATAGGGCTGCTCACGCGATCTCTTGGGCTGCTGAACGCGCTCATGTGCGGCATTTGCCTCTTCTTGTCGTCCACGTCATTCCAGAAATTATCGTCCCTACGCGCACGGCGGCAGCCGCTCAGATCTCATTAGGCTCCAATTACTATGAGCAAGTCCGTTCCAAAGCGGTACAGACAGTTGAAAAACTTGCCGATAGAGCGCGCGATGCCTATTCAGATATCGAAGTCGAGACGGAGGTTGTTGAAGGACATCCCATCGAAGTATTATCCGAGATCTCTAAGAATGCCGATCTGCTCGTCATCGGTGCTCGTGGACGTTCAGCGCCCACCGCTTTGCGTATCCTCGGGGGAACTGCGGATGCTGTCTGCGCTCATGCTCCTGGAGCAGTCGTCGTTGTACCTGAATCCTTCGACAAAGACAACGGCGGTTGTGTGGTCGTGGGAGTGGACGATTCCGTCCAATCCCGTCTGGCGATTGCGAGAGCTTTCGATGCAGCATGGTCGAGGAAGGTTGAGCTCGTAGCCCTTACCGCATGGGATTACGGACCTTACGACGCCTATAACGCTGATGTATGGCATTACAATGCCCGTGAGATCAGCGAAGCTTTCACAGATCATGTTGAACAGTTGATCGCTCCGATGCGAGAACGCTATCCAGAGGTGGAGGTTCGTATCGAAGTCAAGCGTGAGCGTCCAGATGAAGCCTTGATCGAAGCCTCAAAAGATGCTGGTTTGATCGTCATGGGTTCGCGTGGACGAGGCGGATTTAAAGGTTTGCTACTCGGCTCGACGAGCAAGCGTGTTTTGAGAGAGGCAAAATGTCCGGTTCTCATCACCCGAGGAGAGGCAGGCTGGACGCCAGATAAGCCAGGTGAATCCTGAGGCGGACAGAATTTGACTGATCGTCTACACTGATAAATCAAGGTCCCCGTGCGGCGGCACCTCGCCCAACTCCCCCAGGGTCGAAAGGCAGCAAGGGTAAGCGAGCTCTACCGGGTGCGCGGGGGCCCCTTTCGTTATCGTGACGAGATTCACCGGTGATAAGCGGTGGTGATTTCCATCTGTGAGGCTTTAGGCTAGAGACGTGTACGACCAGTTCGACCACAAAGATTCTGATGAGGCGATCGATGAGGCGGTCTATATCCAAGACGGGCCGGATCTATTCGATGAGCCTCTTGCTGACCCTGAGCCGGCATGCGATATCGCCCATAGAAATGGTGATCTGATCGTTCATGGTGGGTGTGAAGAGGAAAGCGATAGCGATGATCTCCATGGGGGAGAAGTATTCATTCGCTCTGGAGATGCTCGCATATCTGAGGTAGAACCCCCGCTAGCTCTCTACCGTCGTTATCGTCCAGACGATTTTTCGTCCGTGGTTGGACAAGAACACGTCACTAAACCATTGATGAGAGCTATCGACAATAATCGGGTCAATCACGCCTATCTGTTCAGCGGCCCGAGAGGATGTGGCAAAACCACCAGCGCGAGAATCTTGGCGCGATGTCTTAACTGCGATCAAGGACCTACCTCTCGTCCATGTGGACAGTGCGATTCATGCCGAGCGTTGGCGACTGGAGGAGTGGGAAGTATCGACGTCATCGAGATCGATGCCGCCTCCCACGGACGTGTGGACGACGCCCGTGAGCTGAGAGAAGGGGTGTATTTCGCTCCGGTGGCATCGCGCTACAAGATCTACATCATCGATGAAGCTCATATGGTGACCAAAGAGGGATTCAATGCTTTATTGAAGGTGGTTGAAGAACCGCCTGAGCATGTGAAGTTCATTTTCGCCACCACCGAACCGGACAAGGTGATCGGCACTATTCGCTCTAGGACGCACCACTATCCTTTCCATCTCGTCCCTCCGAGAGTCTTGGGTGATTATTTGGCGACTATCTGCGATCAAGAAGGGGTCGAGGTCGAATCGGGAGTTCTGCCACTTGTGGTCAGAGCTGGTGCGGGTTCTGTGCGCGACTGTCTTTCCGTGCTCGACCAACTTCTTGGAGGTGCTTCATCTGGACGGGTCACCTACGATCATGCCTCCCTACTGCTTGGCTATACCCCTGAATCCCTCTTGGACGAAGTGGTAGAGGCGATATCTGCTCGTGATGGGAAAGCTGTCTTTACAGCAATCGATCATGTCATCGATATGGGGAATGATCCCAGACGTTTTGCAGAAGATCTCTTGCAAAGAATCCGCGATCTGATCGTCATCTCCCATGTGGATAAAGCTTTGGAATCGGGGTTGATCGATATCCCCGATGATGCTGGACAACGTCTTATTCGCCAAGCTGAAGCCTTCGGCTCAGTACGAGTGAATCGAGCCGCTCAGATTCTGGCAGATGGATTGGTCGCTATGAGGGGGAGTAATAATCCTCGTCTGAATGTCGAAGTGATGTGCTCGCGTTTGCTAAGCGAGGATAGCTATAGCGATCTTGTGGCGCGTATGGACGAGATCGACAGGCGTCTTTCCCAACTGCAATCGTTCCCTCCTGCATATGGCAATAGCGTACAAAGCCGTGTACGAGATTCGGCTTCTTCTCGTCCGCTATCTCCACAGACACGCGATAGAGGCGATCAGTCCTCCACTCAAGCTCCACCTGTGCATAGTGGTGGACATCTTGCACATATGCCTGAGAGTCAACGCCCTGCCTCTGCTCAATCGTTGAATCGGGTAACGATGGACTCTCTCACTTCGCCTCAGCCTGTCTCAGATAATCGTTTTCCTGGCAACAATCCTCCAGTCGATGAGACGCAAGACGATCACGACATAGCGTCTACTCCCTCACGTCGCGATCAGGAGGTAGATGCCTCGCCTCATCTAAGAGATTCACATGGGTCGATCAGTCTCCAAGCGATCCGCGATCAGTGGATGCAGATCGCCCAGAGAGCTAAACCATTCGCTCGCCATCTGATGACCTCGGAAGCTCACCCCGCCGTTTTTGATAACGGGGAGTTGATCGTCTCTTTCGGATCTGAAGGGCATGTGGCGTATTTTGAAAAATACGATCTCGCCACCTTGATTGAGGAATCCGTACAGGAGATCTTCGGAATTGACTGTAAGGTAAAGACCGCTGTCAACTCGCCTGTCCCTGCTCCAAAGATCGATCAAGATTTGCGATCTCAACCGCAGACTTCTGTGGTATCTGAGGGGAAAACCCCTCGTCAACGTGCTGAAATGGCAGTTAATGATATCGATGATTTGGCAGAAAGAGATGACGAAATCTCTGAAGATGACCAGATCGTAGATGATCTTGCTGCAACCGCTGTCTCTATGGTGATAGACGAATTCGATGCCGAGATCATCTCGGATCCCGACGATGAAAAGGATGACCATGTTTCCTGAAGGTATGGATATGAACGCGTTGCTCCAGCAGGCTCAAGCGATGCAAGAGCAGCTTCAAGCCGCTCAAGATAAACTTGCTGCCTCCACATTCACTGGACAGGCGGGAGGAGGGCTTATCCGTGCCGAAATGCTCGGGACAGGGGAATTGGTCGGTTTGACGATCTCGCCTGAGGCTGTCGATATGGACGATTTGGAATCCCTTTCGGATCTCATCATCGCTGCTGTGCGCGATGCCAGCACGCAGGCTGTACGCGCCACCCAAGCCACGATGCCCGATCTTGGTGGCCTCGGTCTATAAGATCACCACTATCTGACGAAAGGAAAAGAGTGTACGACGGGCCTGTTCAAAATCTCATCGATGAATTGGGACGTCTGCCGGGTATCGGCCCCAAAGGGGCTCAGCGTATCGCTTTTTGGCTACTCGACCAGCCAGAAGAAGATGTGACGGCTCTCGCAGATGCTCTGATCGAGGTAAAGAATAAGGTGCATTTCTGCTCGATCTGTTTCAATGTCACCGATGGGGATATCTGCCGCATTTGCAACGATATGAGGAGGGATCCGTCCATTCTGTGCGTCGTCGAGGAATCCAAGGATGTTGTGGCAATTGAAAAGACGCGTGAATTCAAGGGGCGTTATCACGTATTAGGAGGGTCGATCTCTCCTATCGCTGGACGAGGACCGTCCGATCTACATATTGCTGAGTTGGTGAAAAGGCTGTCGGATGATGCCATCACTGAGATCATCTTGGCAACGAATCCAAATCTTGAAGGAGAAGCTACCGCTACCTATCTCACCCGTCTACTCGGTGAAACTCCCGGTATTAAGATCAGCCGCTTGGCATCTGGTCTACCTGTTGGAGGGGATTTGGAATATGCCGATGAGGTTACGTTAGGACGCGCCTTCAGTGGACGGCGGTATGTATAACCCGTATCTTCCTAGGTTATGTGAAGGGATATAGACCTCTACCTGTCCCTATCGCGATATATGGCAGATGAAATTGGAAGAAAACTGTCGATACGCTATCGTTGGGGATAGGAACTTTTGTTTCGCACTGACCTACCGTCTTCCCCCCCCCATCTGATTCCTTGGCGGTAGGTCAATTTGTTTTATATGCGCTATTTACCGTCTGTTAGGTGATTGATCATCCAATTGCCGATCTGACCGATTGTGATATTCACCTTAGTGGTTTGGGGATCGATATAGGAGACCAGATCTGAACGAGCTTTTATCGTAAATTCCTGTCCGGGAGCAAGATCGTAGGCGATTTTTTCGCTCGACATTTGTTCGGTGCTGCCGTTAGAGAAATGCAATAGCCATGTCGCTCTCGACTCCAGTCGGCATCGAGATTCAGAGCGATAGGTGATAGAGGCTTCCAGATGGTGATCTCCCTCAATTCTCCACTCACTTGATAAAACCGTCAGATCTTTCGCTGTGCACACGGGTACGGTAGAGGGCTTGTCGCTCGGAGAAGGAGTGTTCTTATCGTGATCTGTTCCTGTTGAAGGAGATTCATCAGGAATGCTCGTCGCAGTTGGTTTTGGCGCAATTGTAGGAGCGGTCGAGGGAATAAAGGATTCCCCATGGTCGGAAGACGGATTTGGTGAGGGCAATTCACTAGAGGGTGATGGCGTAGGTTTAGGTGCTGCGCTATCAGATGGTGAAGGCCTGTAGGAAGGGAGCGCTGATGGTGTGGGGACGGGGAAGGGCGTCGAGATAGGAGAAGAGTTGGATTCAGCTCGTGGGCTCACCGATAGAGATGGCTGGGTATCGTTGCTGAATACTAACTCGACCTGTCCGCGACCATCGGCTGCTACCACTTGACTCAGCTGAGATATCTGAGATGCTGAGGACGATGGAGAGGTGTTCGCCCCCTTCGATGTGGAGAGAGAAGGGCTAGAAGTGGTCATTCTCTCTTCGGCAGATTCTCTTTGAGTAGAGGTTGCAGAGGTTAAAGAGTTCGGTTGGGTGATCTGATAGGCATAGTGGACGACGGCTGCGATGGTCACCGCTGCTCCCAATGTCAGAGACGAAGCGATCACCTTAATTTTCGTCGCCAAAGTGGCGTGGGCGCTGGCGTGAGCGGTTGCGGATGCGGCGAGAGAGGAGGTGAAGGCATTCGGGGTGCAAGGAGTCGACCCGAGTTCTTGTAGATCATCAAAATCGATCATTATCGTCCCCTCCTCTCGCTGGCAGCGATCTGGTCAGCATGGGCGACCAGATCGTCATCACGAGTCAAATCCATACGCATTTTCGTCAGAGCGCGGTGGGCATTGACGCGAACCCATGAGGCTGTCTTGCCTAGATGCTTCGCCAAATCAACTGCAGAGATGTCATCGATATAGCGACCGATCACGACAGCTCTCTCGTCTGGGGAGAGGGTGGAAAGAGCTTCAGCTACTGAAATTTCCGCCTCAATAGATGGCCACGGATCGACCGATTGAGGTACCTCGATCGGATCTGGTTTTTCGTGGTAGCTGCGTTTGCGGCTCATGCTGAGAAATTTATTGGTCATCAACTGGGAGCAATAAGCTTCGGGGTTGTCGGCTCGCTCCACATGTCGCCATTTCGTCAAAATCGTCATGACGGTCTCCTGGACGAGATCTTCGGCCAGATGCCAGTCATGGGTGAGTAGGAGAGCCCGACGGAATAACGATGGTGTGACAGATTCCACCAGGGGATGAAAACCCTCGGGTGCGCCCATCTGTACCCTCTCGCATGCGTGGCTAGGGATGACAACGGATATCTATGGTGACCCGCGATCATCGTTTCCTCCACTCTAGTTCATCTGCACGAAATGTAACGCCTTAGCGATATCGCTTTCTTGGACTTATGTCGAGAAAGCTCCTCTCATCGTCAATGCGTAGTGGGGAAGACGCCCCCCAGCATCTTCCCCTGCATATTCATTCCTGACCTCACCCATCCGGTAAGCGCCAGATTAAAGGTGCCTCAGTCTCCCCCGAGAACTAGAGGCACCCACATTTCTAAAGACGCGATGAGAGGAGGGAAACGTTACAGAATGTGAGAAAATTTTTTTAACCAATTATTTCGTCCTAGAATGACAAGCCGATGTAAGGCGATGACGGGGCTATCACCTCACGAGCTGCCAGAAGAACGGCGCTTCTCAGCGCTCAGTAGAACTGGCCACATCGAAATGAAATGAAGTGGGGATCTTAACGATCTCAACGAGGGTGGTACCGCGGCGATCCGAATGGATTGTACGTCCCTTGACCGACGACGACAGGGACGGATAACAAGATGAGTGAATCGGATACCACCGGATGCTACCGAGCTGTAGACGCCCAGATCGATCTGGCGGCTATGGATCATGAGATCATCGATTTATGGCGGACTAAGAAAACATTCGAGCGCACATTAGAGGCGACGAAAGATGGCGAACCCTGGACATTCTTTGAAGGGCCGCCTACCGCGAATGGTCATCCAGGTACACACCATATTGAAGCTCGCGTCTTCAAAGATATCTTCCCGCGTTTCAAGACGATGCAGGGATATCGCGTCGATCGTAAAGCGGGATGGGATTGTCACGGTCTGCCTGTCGAACTAGCTGTCGAGAAGGAACTGGGCATCGACAATAAGAGTCAGATCGAAGCTTTCGGCGTTGAAAAATTCAATGCCATGTGCCGTGAATCGGTCTCCCGTCACGTCGATGAATTTGCTGAGTTGACCACGCGCATGGGCTATTGGGTGAATATGGATGAGGCATATTGGACGATGAATCCGTCCTATGTCGAATCCGTCTGGTGGGCTCTCAAAAAGATCTTTGATGCCGGCTTGCTCGTTGAGGACTATCGCGTCACTCCCTATTGTCCAAAAGACGAAACTGCCCTTTCCGACCATGAGGTCTCCCAAGGCTATGAAGATGTCACAGATCCGTCCGTCTACGTCCGCTTCCCCCTTCTTGACGGTCCGTGGGCTGGAGCAGATCTGCTGGTATGGACGACGACTCCATGGACGTTGATCTCCAATACTGCGGTTGCTGTCCACCCGGAAGTGACCTATGTGAAAGCCAGCGACGGCGCCCAAGAAGTTGTCGTAGCAGAACCTCTCTACGATGCTTTGCTCGGCGCTACAGATGACGATGACAAGCCGATATGGACGATTGTTGATCGTGTTGAAGGTGTCAAGATGGAGCGTTGGCACTATCAACGCCCCTTCGCCATGATCGATTTTGATGCGGATGCCAATTTCATCGTCCTCGCCGACTATGTGACCACTGAGGACGGAACTGGCTTGGTTCATCAAGCTCCCGCTTTCGGTGCAGACGATATGCTCGTCTGTCGTAAATATCGCTTACCGGTCGTCAACCCGATCCGTCCGGACGGCACCTTCTCACCTGAGATCGACATGGTGGGCTCTCTGTTTTTCAAAGCGGCAGATGCTCCTCTGGTCGATAATCTCATCGAACGCGGTCTGTTGTGGAAGAAGGTGGACTACGAACACTCCTACCCGCACTGTTGGCGTTGCCATACACCACTGATCTACTACGCTCAGCCATCCTGGTATATCCGCACTACCCAGATCGCTGATAAATTGCAAAGGGAAAATCAGGCGACGAATTGGTATCCCGACCATATCAAGAACGGTCGTTATGGGGATTGGCTGAATAACAATATCGACTGGGCTCTTTCACGTAGCCGCTATTGGGGAACCCCTTTGCCGATCTGGCGTAACGATCTCGATCCGTCCAAGATGATCTGTGTCGGATCGCGTAAAGAACTGTCTGAATTGACAGGAATGGATCTAAGCGACCTTGACCCGCATCGTCCTTTCGTGGATGATATCACCTTCACTGTGGACGGGGAGGAAGGAACGTATCGTCGCGTCCCAGAAGTGATCGACGCCTGGTTCGATTCCGGGTCTATGCCTTTCGCTCAATGGGGATATCCCCATCTGCCAGGTTCACAGGAAGAATTTGACGCCCACTACCCAGCCGATTTTATCTGCGAGGCTATCGATCAAACTCGCGGTTGGTTCTATACCCTCATGGCTGTCGGCACGCTCGTCTTTGACCGTTCCTCCTATCAAAATGTGCTTTGTCTAGGGCATATCCTTGCTGAGGACGGCCGTAAGATGTCAAAACATCTGGGCAATATTCTCGAACCCATCCCGCTCATGGACAAACATGGAGCCGATGCGGTGCGTTGGTTTATGGCATGTAATGGCTCCCCGTGGTCAGCTCGCCGCGTAGGGCATAATGCCTTACAAGAAACCGTCCGCAAGGTGATCTTGACCTATTGGAATACTGTGGCTTTCCACTCCCTCTATGCCCGTGCAAACGGGTGGACGCCCACAGGAGAAAGACCTGCCTACAGCGAACGTCACGTCTTGGATCGCTGGCTGATCTCTTCCACTCAGCGCTTGGTGAAAGAGGTCACCGACACCTTGAACGATTTTGACACTCAGCGCGTTGGACAACTCATTCAAAGCTATGTGGACGAGCTGTCCAACTGGTATGTCCGTCGATCTCGTAGACGTTTCTGGGATGGCGACCCATCGGCTCTATGGACCTTGCATGAGACCTTGCATCAGCTAACTCGACTCATGGCTCCGATGGTGCCGTTCATCACCGAGCGGGTATGGCAGGATCTCTTCGTCCCCACCGATGCGAACGAACCCGATTCGGTGCATCTGTGCGCATGGCCTAGTGCAGATGAATCTCTGATCGATAACGATTTGATGAACGCTATGGAAACTGTGCGCTCCCTGGTGGAATTGGGTCGAGCGGCCAGAGCTGAGGCCAAGGTGAAGATCCGTCAGCCTCTCGCCCGCGCGCTGATTTCCTCGTCCGCATATGCTCAATTGAATGAAGATCTGATCGAACAGATCACCGCAGAGCTCAATATCGGTTCAGTCGAGACTTTCTCGGCGGCTGGTGATGTGGTCGATTACACAGCTAAGGCGAATTTCCGCTCTTTGGGGAAGCGATACGGTAAGTCCACCCCTCAGGTAGCTGCAGCGATCGCCTCTGCCGATGCCGCTTCCTTGGCTCAATCTTTCGCTTCCGGTCGCTCAGTCAATCTTGACGTGGAGGGATTGGGAGTCATCGAACTTGAAGCAGATGATGTTTTCATCACGGAACGTCCGCGCGAAGGATGGTCGGTGCTCAACGAGAATGGACAGACCATCGCTTTGGATCTCGAATTGACCGATGAGCTCATCGAAGCCGGGTTGGCTCGTGAAGTGATCCGCTTTGTCCAAGAGACTCGTAAAGCAAGCGGTTTGGATGTCTCTGATCGTATTCACCTCCGGTGGTCGGCTGAAGGTTTGCTCGCTCAGGCGATCGAACGCTATAGCGATCAGATCTCGCGTGAGGTGCTCGCCGTCGATATGGAAAGAGCCGATCCCTCCTCGGATTGGGTTTCAGATGAGGATTTGGCTTTGAAGGTGAGTGTGACGAAGCGATGAGGCGATGGCGTGAAGCGACGGAGCAGGAATGTGATGAGATCCGTCATAAGGATTCGATCGTCGCGGCCTATCTGACCGATGAGGCTCTTCTCTTCGTCAGCGAAGGCGGACATGCCATCGTCTATCCAGAACAGCCTCAACGCTATGAGATCTTGTTGAGTGGAGATAGTTCATGCGATGTCTCGCGTGATATTCCCGAGCTGATCGAGATGTCCGCTCGGAAAGGATGCACGGTCTATTGGGTGGGGGCGGATGATTGGATCCCTGGTGATCTCGATCAACCGTGGACATTCCTCACCCGATGGGTCTGGATGTCTACCACGAAGGTTGTCGATCATCGCTATCGCTGGCCGCTAGTCGAATTGGACGATGCTCGAGATGGTGAAGAAATTCAACGTTTCGGTATGGAACATAATCCGCGCTTTGAAGGCGATGCTGGACAGGGGAGAACCCGCATGTGGTTTGGTGTCCGTGATGAGCAATCCCGTCTGATCGGCTGTGGGGGAGTTCATTCCACCAATGCGGGATTGGGAAATCTCGGCGGTTTAGTCGTCCACGAGCAGATGAGAGGTCAGCAGATCGGGACGGATTTGCTCGTAGCTCTCACCCGATGGTCGATCGAGATGGACAAGATCTCCACGCTGTCAGCTTTTGCCGATAATGAGCGGGCGATCAAGCTCTACGAATCGATGGGTTATCGCCTAGAACATCGATTCAGATTTTGGGAGCTGATTCCCAGACGTGGATGAGAAAGATACCCGGTCATATGACCGGGTATCTTTGTCGTTAAGCCAGCGGAGTAAGTCTGAATATTTATTCAGACTTACGAATGTTTACCTGTTTTTGCCGGAGGGTTTTTCTAATTTCTCTGTGCATTGTCGTCCGCTCTGAGAGGAAAATTTTTGATAAATATTCCATTTGGGTTGGATTTCCGCCCTCCTATCGGATTAGAATGATGGTCAACTTCTTCTGAAGGTCACAGTTCAGAAGATCGAAAAGGAATAATTATCAATCAGGGAATGAGGGAATCATGCGTCGGATGATCGTTCCAATGATCGCTGCCACATTGCTTTTCAGTGGATGTGCTGGCTCGAGCCAGGACGGCAATGGCACATCGGCTGCTCCTGGGGCGGGAGTGGATCGAAGCTACGATGTGACTCAAATTCCCAAGGTGGACGAGATCGCCGCTCTCGTCCCCGAAAAATATGCCTCCAATGGAACGCTGAATGTCGGTGTGGCTATCGACTATGCTCCGGCCGAATTCAGAGCAGACGATTTACAGACTGCCATCGGCTATGACATCGACTTGGCTAAGGCTCTGGCTCAAGTGCTCGGTTTGAAATATCAAACTGGCGATGCGGAATTCGCCTCTTTGATGCCCGGTATCGGCAGCAAATATGCCGCTGGTATTTCCTCGTTCACGATCACTCCTGAACGTATGGAGAACTACAACATGATCTCCTATATCACCGTTGGGTCTTCCTATGCCGTTCAGAAGGGAAATCCCAAAGACTTCAACCCTGACGATGTCTGTGGAAAGAAGATCGGTGTCCAAACTGGAACCTGGCAGGAAGAAGAGATCGCCTCCTTCTCTGACGAATGCGTCCAGAAGGGTAAAGAAGCTATCGATGTGTTGAGCTATGGCGTGCAATCCGATGTGACCACCAATCTTGTCGGTGGCAAAATCGACGCGATGTATAGCGACTCGACCGTAGCTGACTATGCGGTCTCCCTCACCTCAGGACAACTTGAAGTCGTCGGTAGTGTGCGTGATTCAGCTCCTCAAGGCATTGTCGTCGCCAAAGACGATCCGGCGATGACCGAGGCAATCCAGAAGGCGACCCAGTACCTCATGGACGAAGGCTATTGGAATAAGATCCTTGAAAATTGGGGTATTGAAAATGCCGCTTTGACCACCGCAGAGCTCAACCCGAAAGTTTCGTAATGAAAGATGTCGAGCTCATCGAAGCGCGCCCGGTTCCCAGACCGGGCGTGTGGGTCTGCGCAGCGATCGCCTTAGTTGCCGTGGCGATGATCGTTCACGGGTTGATCGTCAATCCGAATTATCATTGGGAGATCGTCGCCCAATATCTCTTTGACACTCGTGTCCTGGAAGGGGTCGGCTGGACGCTTGCCCTTACCTTTGGATCCATGCTAATGGGCATCGTGATCGCTTTGACGATGGCGATTATGCGTATGGGGACGAACCCCGTTTTGAAAGCTGTGGCGTGGGTCTATATCTGGTTTTTCCGCGGGACTCCGATCTATACCCAGCTGGTCTTTTGGGGATTGATCTGCGTTCTCTATCCCAGAATCTCGCTCGGGATCCCCTTCGGGCCAGAATTTTTCTCCTTCACCACTGAAGATGTCATCACCGCCTCGGTGGCTGCTCTGCTCGGTCTAGGGCTGAACGAAGGAGCCTATCTGGCCGAGATCGTCAGAGCCGGTCTTCAATCGGTCGATAAAGGACAGTGGGAAGCCGCTACCGCTCTCGGTATGAAACATGGGACGGTTATGCGGCGCATCATCATCCCTCAAGCGATGCGCGTTATCGTCCCCCCTACAGGTAACGAGACTATCTCCATGCTCAAGACGACCTCTTTGGTCATGGCGGTTCCATTCACTTTGGAATTGAGCTTCGCAACGAATGCGATCGGCAATAAGATCTTTCTCCCCATGCCTTTATTGATCGTGGCTGCGATCTACTATCTGGTCATCACATCTGTTTTCATGATCGGACAGCACTATCTCGAGGCATATTACGGACGAGGTGTCGCTCCTTTAGGGAAAAAGACATCGCTGAGTGCTCGTCAACAGGCGATTAAAGATTCAGGAACCGTTGAAGATAAACCGAATTTGGATGTCACCCCATGAACGAAGTGATGGTAGAGGCGCTGGGCGTCCATAAATTTTTTGATAATCTGCACGTCCTCAAAGGGATAGATCTCACCGTTAAAAAGGGGGAGGTCTGCGTCTTGATGGGGCCGAGCGGATCGGGCAAATCGACTCTGTTGCGCTGTATCAACGAGATGGAACAGATCAGCGCTGGACGTCTCTACGTCAATGGGGAATTGATGGGTCTGCGCGAGGAGCAGCGTCACGGCAAGAAGGTGCTCTACCGGCTTAGTGAGAAACAGATCGCCCGTCAGCGCTCCTCAATCGGTATGGTCTTTCAGCGTTTCAATCTCTTTCCACACATGACAGCCCTTGAAAATGTGATGGAAGCTCCCGTCCAGGTGAAGAAAATCGAGAAGAAAAAAGCTCGTCAAGCAGCTTATGACTATCTCGAAAAGGTTGGGATGGCTCATCGTGCCGATCACTACCCATCCCAGCTTTCCGGCGGACAGCAGCAACGCGTAGCTATCGCCAGAGCGTTGGCGATGGAACCCGAGCTCATGCTCTTTGACGAGCCCACCTCTGCCCTCGATCCAGAATTGGTCGGAGAAGTTCTCGATGTGATGAAAGATCTCGCAGGGCAGGGAATGACTATGGTGGTCGTCACTCACGAAGTCGGCTTCGCCAGGGAAGTCGGTGACCAGATCGTCTTTCTCGATCAAGGGATCGTTGTCGAATCGGGATCTCCTTGTGAGGTGATCGACCATCCGAGCCAAGAAAGAACGCGCGAATTTTTCGCCAAAGTTCTTTGATCAGCTCGTCGAGAGCAGAGCGGATACGATCATGGCGACGATCACCGTCGAGAAGGAAAAAGCGTAGAGGCTATGAGCGGTTGCCAAGCGTCGAGAGGTGGTATCGCGAAAGGAAATATCTGACCCAGCGAAAGTCGTCTGCATCTGGACGCTCAGATAGAGGTAGTCATAGAAGGTGGGTTCCTTTTCGCCAGGAAATTCCAGATGTCTGTCGGGGATATCGATGCGCATATATCCGATGGCATAGACCGAGACCATCGTCCACCATCCGCTGATGACCACCGCTGCACTGAGAGCTAAAAGGGAACCATCGGATCTCAACTGCGGAATCAAACAGATCAGTAGGGCAGCTCCAAGGGAGAGAGTGGTGATCTGTGCGGCCCACGCATTCGTCCCCGATGAGGTTAGCCAACTGGCGAGCCGTTGTATGAGCGTTGAAGGATGACGTGAGGTGGAACGCACGATTCGCTCCAGATCAGCACGGTCACGATGGGCGAAAGCCCACCAGGTCATGAGGCTGTAGAGAGCGAGAAAGACGACGAAGAAGATCAGATAGCTTTTCATCGTTGAGACGCTAGATTTCAGATCTAGAGCGGCAGGATCGCACAGATAATAGGCGCTAAGAGCGATTGTCGCAGGGATCATCGAGATCCAGGTGCGTTTCAAATCGTCTGCTAGATAATCTCGGCTACTCATCGTCGTCTAGCACAAAGCCGCTTCGAGTCCGACGCGCAGGGCAGCTTGATAGTGCTCTTCGCGTTCCTGGGAGGACATGTCTTTCGCCGGGTGCTTTAGATGATCGCTGACGGTTAAAACCGCGAGAGCCTCGGCCTGGGCGGCGGCAGCCGCAGCGTAGATACCGGCACTTTCCATTTCGAGGGCGAGGACAGAATTCGACGTCAACATGTCGATCCAATTGTTGACCTCTCCCGGCTTGAAATAGAAGTGGTCTTGGGTGAGAACCGAGCCGATATGAATGGGGACATCGCATGGGGCATGAGCTGCGGCTTCCACGAGAGGGAAGGAGGCGACAGCGGAATAGTGAATCCCTGGCATGCGCTGCTCATTCATATTGGAATCCGTATGGGCTCCCATGGCGATGATGACATCACCGACAGCAATCTTATCGTCGATTGCCCCACATGTTCCTACTCTGACAAGGCGCTTAACTCCGTAAACGGTGAATAATTCAGTCGCGTAGATCGTTGCAGATGGCATTCCCATACCGGAGGCCATGACCGATAATTCCCGTCCGCGATAGGTGCCGGTATAACCGGTGACGGCTCGCACATTAGTGACGAGGCGGACATTATCTAACAGTTGGTGAGCGATTCTTTCCGCTCGTTTCGGATCGCCGGGGAAAATGACGGAGGGGGCGAAATCTCCCGGTTGGGCGCTGATATGAGGTGTGGGCATGAGCTCTCCTTTCACAGACAGCCTAGGGCACGAAGATCTTTATGCGCACTGTGAACTGTTAATGAGCAGAACAGATGAGCAAAGTGAGTGGTAAATTCTGCCTCGAGTGACATTGGTCAGTTCAGATGCCAAAGGAGTCTCCATGGACGAGTTGAATCAGGCTGGAATATCCAGATCTTCATCGACGATGATTGAAAAGACAGGTATTGAGATCGTTTCAGACGATCAGAGGACAGCGCGTCCACATAATCTTTTCTTGCCGTGGTTCGCCTCCAATATCTCGGTATTCGGCATGAGCTACGGGGCATGGGTGCTCGGTTTCGGTATCTCCTTGACTCAGGCGATGATCGTCACCGTCATCGGTGTGATCGTCTCCTTCATCTTCTGCGGTGTGATCGCTTTGGGTGGTAAACGCGGTTCAGTACCGACGATGGTCATGTCTCGATCGGCATTCGGTGTCCAGGGGGCGAAAATTCCCGGCGTCATCTCATGGTTGACCTCTATCGGCTGGGAGACGATGCTGGCGATCACCGCTGTCTTGGCGACCAGCACTATCTTCACCCGTCTTGGATGGGCGGACGAGGACGCTACCGGCGTCAAGATCGTCGCCGCTATCGTCGTGGCTGCCCTCATCGTTCTCGGAGCTGTGGCCGGGTATCACATCATCATGAAGATGCAGGCGGTTCTCACCTGGCTGACCGGTATTATCACCATCGTCTATGTCGTCATGGCTGTGGGTCATATCGACTGGGATGCTCTGGCGCGGATTCCCTCTGGTTCAGCGCCGGCGATGATCGGTGCAATGACGATGGTCATGACGGGTATGGGGCTCGGATGGGTCAATATCGCTGCGGACTGGGCGCGCTATCAACGTCGCGATGCCTCAGATGGCAAGATCGTCTTTTGGAATACCTTCGGTGGCTCTCTTGGACCTGTCGTCTTGATCTGTTTCGGTCTCATGCTCGCTGGATCCGATGCGGAATTGGCAGATAATATCGGGGCTGACCCGGTAGGAGCTTTGGCTGCAGTATTGCCGACCTGGTTCTTGATCCCCTTCCTCATCACCGCAATCCTCGCCCTACTGTCGGGTGCTATCAACGGTATTTATTCCTCAGGATTGACTTTGCTCACCTTGGGAATCCGTGTTCCTCGTCCGCTTGCTTCGTTGATCGACGGCACGATTTTGACCCTGGGAACGATCTATGTGGTCTTCTTCTCCCCATCATTTATCGGACCGTTCCAATCCTTCCTCATCACCTTGGGAGTTCCGCTGGCTTCCTGGGCTGGCATCATGATGGCAGATATCGCATTGCGTCATCGCTCCTATGATGAGGATGCTCTATTCAATCCGCGTGGACGTTATGGCGCTTTCAACGCGGTTTCGCTGACGCTTTTGGCGGTGAGCTGCTTTATCGGATGGGGATTGGTCGTCAACGGTTTCGCTGAAGATGCCTCGTGGAATAACTGGCAGGGATATCTGCTGTGGATTGTCGGCGGCAAGGACAGCGTATGGGCATCGGGCAATATCGGAGTCATCATCGCTTTGCTGCTCAGCTTCATCGGTTATGCTGCCATCGCCCGTCCTCGTCTACGCGCTCAAGAATCTGAGGCATAATTGTGAGCTCTCTGGCGAAGCGCAGCGATCTGCTCGATCAATCCCTTCCTCATGACAGGCAACGTGCCGATCAGATCCGCACGGCAGCCCAACAGATCTGCTCTACCACAGGTGTGGAGAAATACGATCTTTTCGTCGTCTGCGGTTCTGGATTGGCTGATAGTCTCGATCGTTGTGGTGAGGTGATTGCCGAGATCGATATGGGAGATCTTCCCCTTTTCATCCCGGCAGCTAAAGGCCATGGACATCTGCTACGTTCCATGCGCATATCCACGCTCGACGGTGTATGTCATCTGCTGGTCGCCACTGGACGAATCCATCTTTATGAAGGGTATATGCCTGCCGATATCGTCCAACTTGCGCGTATCGCCGCGATGACAGGTATCGATGCCGCCGTGTTGACCAATGCTGGCGGATGTTTGCGTGACTGGTCCCTTGGAGAGGTCATGCGTATTAAAGATCACGTCAATTTAAGCGGAATCTCTCCGTTTACAGGGCCGGTCTTTGTCGATATCTCCCATGTCTGGGATGAGGAGATACGGCAGTGGTGTCTTCATGCTGATCGCGATGGGATCTATGCGATATGCCGAGGACCAGAATTTCAAACGGTCGCTGAATCGGTAGCGATGCGCGATGCCTATGGTATCGACATGGTGGGAATGAGCACGATCATGGAAGCGATCGCATTGCACCAGATGGATGTCAAAGTGGCTGGTCTGTCCATCGTTGCCGATCTCAGCTTCGCGGACGAACCATGTCGTCACGACCAGGTTTTAAGGGCGGTTCAATCTGGGGCGGTCAAGGTTGCCCACTGTGTCGCTTCGATTGCTGAGCGTCTTATCTCAAGGAGAAATGATGAATGATCTGATCGAAGTTACTCGTCGATGGATTGCGACCGATCCCGATTCGAACGATGCTGAAGAATTGCAGCGTATCTGCGATCAGGCTGAGGAAGATATCGCTCATGGCATCGATGACTCTGAAGCTTGTCGCGACCTGGGCGAGCGGATGGGATCGCTTATCCGTTTCGGTACGGCAGGGTTACGTGGAGCGATTGGAGCTGGATCGTCGCGTATGAACACGGCGACGGTTCAGATGGCTTCAGCCGCTCTCGCGACACGTCTGAGAGCACAGCTAGCTTCAGGAGGACAGGTGGTGATTGGCTATGATGCCCGTCACCGTTCCCATGATTTCGCTGTGCGTGCGGCAGGTGTCTTCACCGCTGCCGGGTTCGATGTGTCCATGATGCCTTCTCCTCTGCCCACTCCCGTCTTGGCATATGCGGTCAAAGCGTTCAATGCCGATATCGGTATTCAGATCACAGCCTCCCACAATCCGCCTCAAGACAACGGCTATAAGGTTTATCTCGGTGGACAAATGACCTCGGTAGACGATGCCGGTTTGCAAATTATTCCGCCATTCGATGCTGAAGTATTGGACATCATGGCAAGCTATCGAGATCCGAGTGCGATTCCAGTTGCCGATAGCGGGTGGACAATTATCGGCACAGATCTTATCGATAGCTATATCAATACGGTGGCCACGCTTTATCGAAGCTATGCCGATCGAGCGGTGGCATCGTGCGATCTTTCCCATGAGGAGATCACAGCCAGCGCTGGGACACTCAAAGTCGTTCTCACTGCCATGCACGGTGTGGGCTATGAGGTGTGCGAGAAGATTTTGAATACATGTGGGATCGGCACTGTGGAAGCTGTCGTGGAGCAAAAGGATCCCGATCCCGATTTCCCCACCGTCTCCTTCCCAAATCCCGAAGAAAAAGGAGCTTTGGATTGCGCTTTTGCTACAGCTGAACGCGTCGGCGCAGATCTGATCCTAGCTCTCGATCCGGACGCAGATCGTCTTGCGGTGGCTTTCCCCAGAAGAGACGGCTGGTATCAGCTCAGCGGAGACGAACTCGCTGCCATTTTCGCTGATTTTGTCGCTTCCTGCTGGCAGCAACGAGGTGATCTGGCAATCTCACGCTCCCTTCCCACCGGACGGTGGTGTGCGGCAATCGCCGATCACTATGGGCTGAAGGCGGTGGAAACATTGGGCGGTTTCAAATGGATCGCTAGGGTGAAAAACCTCGTCTTTGGAGCCGAAGAAGCGATCGGTTATTGCCTCAATCCCTCAGCCGTTCGAGATAAGGATGGGATGAGCGCGGCGGCGATTATCTGCCTTATCGCATCCATCGCTCGCTGTCATGGGAAAAACTGTGAAGATCTGCTTGATGATATCGCTTTGCGCTGTGGGCTGTATATGACCCGTCCACTGACGGTGAGGATGGATGATCGTTCACGAATCGATGCGATTATGGAGCGGTTGGCCGATAGCTCCATCGAATCTTTGGCGGAAGAAAAAGTAGACAGATATATCGACTTGTCGAGCGGATACGATTCTTTACCTCCCACATCTGGATATCTGATCGCCAGCCGATCCCATCGGGTAATCGTCCGTCCGTCTGGGACAGAGCCAAAGTTGAAATGCTATCTGGAAACGTGGACGCATGTTCGAGATCGCGGTGAACTGGCACAGGCCAAGCGATCCTGTTCCCAGATTCTCGACCGTCTTGATGAGCAGATATCGCATCTATGCGGCATCGCCTAGATGTGAGACCATGCTGAATCGATGGTCGCTACCAGGGCGTTGCGCATCTTCTCATCGGCAAAGAAAGCATCTGCAGCGTTGCGGGCGATGGAATGCATCGTCTCGTCACTCAAAGAGAAATACTGTGAGATGAGGGCATATTCCTTGCTCAAAGTCGTGTTTCCTAAGAGGCGATTGTCGGTATTGATCGACAGATTGAAACCAGCATCGATCAATCGTCCGATCGGGTGAGAAGCGATGGAATCGCATACTCCGGTTTGCACATTGGAAGTGGGGCAGACCTCAAGATGAATTCCCTTGTTATGGATATAGGGGCAAGATCGCCTAAGACGATGTCGCCATCGTGTTC
>JAEZYG010000022.1 GCA_023419175.1 Actinomycetes bacterium | reverse complement strand
TGTTGCAGTGCGGCTTGGTCCGCTCGAACTTGGCCTTTGCCACTTGGGCTCCTTCTAGATTGTCGCGCCACGCACTCTGCGGGGCGTTAAATGTGCGTCTCGAAATGGAGACAGGTTTAAAGATCGGTAACTGAGTCTAACGCACAGCGACCATCGCAAGCAATTCTACGAGATCGCTTGCGCAAATCAAATTGCCAGCAACTTTGCCAAGCGTATTGCTCATAGTATGCGGTTTGACACGAACATATCGATGCGAAATTGGTTGCGCTCTACGCTGCCAGATCACTGATGCTGCGCCCGACGTATCCGGATCAGCCAGACCACACACAGCACGCAGACCAATAGATCTGACCCCATTATTACCGCAAAGCTCAACGGAAGATAAGGCATGTGGAATAGCAGTATCCACAGGTAGTACACGAATAACAACCCAGTCGCCACCGCGACCAAAGCTAATAGAACAACTCCAGCGTTAATCTTCATTGATCAACCCTTCAGCCGAAAGATAACCAATGTAGTTATCCCGAGCAATAACTCTTGTGGAAATAGCCTACCCCCCAGAGTTTGGGCAGAAATAAATAAAAACTTGGGTGGGTTGAGCAAAAAACTCAACCCACCCAAGCAGAATTATGCGTTAGCGATTACTCACCAGTACCGCGAGCAGATGCCACAACCTCGTCAGAAATCGACTTGGGTACCTCACCGTAGGAATGGAATTCCATGGTGTAGGTAGCCTGGCCAGAGGTCTTGGAGCGCAAGTCACCTACATAGCCGAACATCTCGGCCAGCGGAACCAGAGCGCGCACCACGCGGTTACCGTGCTGCTCGTCCATCGACTGCACCTGACCACGACGAGTGTTCAAATCACCGATCACAGTACCCAAGAAATCTTCCGGAGTGGTTACTTCAACGGCCATCAACGGCTCCAGCAACGTTGGCTGCGCTTTGCGAGCAGCCTCTTTGAACACCATCGAACCAGCGATCTTGAAGGCGAGTTCAGAGGAGTCAACATCGTGGTAGGCACCGTCGGTCAACGTAACCTTGATGTCTTCAACCGGGTAGCCAGCCAATACACCAAATTGCATGGCCTCTTGAATACCGGCATCCACCGAAGGAATGTATTCCTTGGGGACACGACCACCAGTTACGGCATTGACGAACTCGTAGCCCTTGCCCGGTTCCTGCGGCTCCAGGTTGATGATGACCTTACCGTACTGACCAGAACCACCGGACTGCTTCTTATGTGTGTACTCGATACCCTCAACAGGACGGCGCAAGGTCTCGCGATAGGCGACCTGCGGCTTACCAATATTGGCTTCCACATGGAATTCGCGCTTCATGCGATCAATGAGAACCTCAAGGTGGAGCTCACCCATACCGGCGATGATGGTCTGACCGGTGTCCTCGTCCGTGTGAACCTGGAAGGTCGGATCCTCCTCAGCCAAGCGCTGAATAGCGGTGGATAGCTTCTCCTGATCCGCTTTCGACTTCGGCTCGATTGCCTGCTCGATAACCGGCTTGGGGAATTCCATCGATTCGAGGACGATAGGCGATTCGGGGGCGCACAGAGTATCACCAGTACCCGTCTGCTTCAGACCCATGACAGCGCAGATATTGCCAGCGGGCATGAAATCGATTTCCTGACGCTTATTGGAGTGCATCTGGTAGATCTTGCCGATACGCTCACGCTTGCCGGTCGTGGCGTTGAGCACCTGGCTGCCCTTCTCCAAGACGCCAGAATAGACGCGCACGAAGGTGAGCTTACCCAGGTGAGGATCAGCGGCAATCTTGAAAGCAAGAGCAGCCAAGGGCTCATCCTTAGATGCCTGACGCTCGTAGACAGTCTCCTCATCTCCTGGCTTGAAGCCTTGAACCGGAGGAATGTCGATCGGAGCGGGCAGATAGTCGATGATGGCATCGAGCAAAGGCTGGACACCCTTATTCTTGAAAGAGGTACCGCAGACGACAGCGGTGAACTTATTGGCGATCACACCGCGACGGATAGCGGCTTTGAGCTGCTCCACGCTCGGCTCTTCACCTTCAAGATAGAGCTCCATGAGCTCGTCATCGTTCTCAGCGACGGTCTCAATCATCTCGGCACGGGCAGCCTGAGCCTTTTCAAGCATATCGGCCGGGATCGGCTCAACTTCGTAATTCTGTCCCTGGGCGACCTCTCCACGCCAGGTCTTAGCGTCCATCTCAACCAGATCGACGATTCCAGCAAAATCGGCTTCTGCGCCGATCGGTAGCTGGAGCAGAACCGGGATTGCCTGCAAACGCTCACGGATGGTCTTAACGCAGTGGTCGAAGGAAGCGCCAGTACGGTCCAATTTGTTGACATAGCAGATACGCGGAACGTTGTACTTGGACGCCTGACGCCACACGGTCATGGACTGGGGTTCTACACCAGCGACACCGTCGAAGACGGCGACAGCCCCGTCAAGGACGCGCAAGGAACGTTCCACCTCGACGGTGAAGTCCACGTGTCCAGGAGTGTCGATGATGTTGACCTGGATTCCCTTCCAGAAGCAGGTGGTAGCGGCGGAGGTAATGGTGATACCGCGTTCCTGTTCTTGTTCCATCCAGTCCATCGTGGCGGCGCCATCGTGCACCTCACCGATCTTGTGGGTGATACCGGTATAGAAAAGAATGCGTTCAGTAGTGGTGGTTTTACCGGCATCGATGTGAGCCATGATGCCGATATTGCGAACCTTCTTCAGGTCTGTTTGGAGCTCGAGAGCCACGAAATTCCCCTCAATATTGATTGGCTATGGACGAGTCTAGAGGTATGCCCACTTCGCGTCACGAAGTGGGCTAACACTGCGAAAGGCTGCCCCGAAAAGAGCAGCCCATCGCTTCAGATAATCACCAACGGTAGTGGGCAAAGGCACGGTTGGCCTCAGCCATCTTGTGGGTATCTTCGCGCTTCTTCACCGAGGCGCCGAGACCGTTTGAAGCATCCAGAATCTCATTCATGAGACGCTCAGCCATGGTCTTTTCACGGCGGTCACGCGCATAGTTGACCAGCCAGCGCATCGCCAAGGTATTGGCGCGAGCAGGCTTAACTTCCACCGGCACCTGATAGGTAGCGCCACCAACACGGCGGGAGCGAACCTCAACGGCCGGACGCACGTTGTCAAGAGCCTTCTTCAGGGTCTGGACGGGATCGATACCAGTCTTTTCGCGAGTTCCTTCGAGAGCGGTATAGACGATGTGCTGAGCAACAGTCTTCTTACCGTCAAGGAGGATCTTGCTCACCAACTGGGAGACAAGGGGGGATCCGTAGACAGGATCGATGATGACAGGGCGCTTAGGCGCGGGTCCTTTGCGTGGCATTACTTCTCCTTCTTCGCACCGTAGTGGCTGCGGGCCTGCTTACGTCCCTTGACACCTTGAGTGTCGAGAGCGCCACGCACGATCTTGTAGCGAACACCGGGCAGATCCTTCACACGACCGCCACGGACGAGCACCATGGAGTGCTCCTGGAGGTTATGGCCGACGCCAGGGATGTAGGCGGTGACCTCAATACCCGAGCTCAGGCGGACACGAGCGACCTTGCGCAAAGCCGAGTTCGGTTTCTTGGGGGTGGTGGTGTACACACGGGTACACACGCCACGACGCTGGGGGGATCCCTTCAGCGCGGGCGTCTTATTCTTGCTGACTTTGTCGGTGCGACCCTTGCGCACCAACTGCTGAATTGTAGGCACCTGCTGGTATCTCTTTCTTCATTAACCCGTCTAAGGACAGGTCTCGTTGTCTTGCTTTCCTGGTTGCAACTCACGACGACACAGGGCGTTATTCACCGCTTAACCCCATGTAGACGCTGGCATGCGACCTCACGCATGTGGATCATCTTCCTCGCAACGTTTAGGAATTCGATCCGAACCACCAGGGAGGTAACGGTGTCCAGGCATAGTGGACACAGCGCCTCAGTCTACGCCACTTGCTTGCGGCTTCCAAATCGATAGGGTGATAGCAGCTTTTGAAAAGGACAGGGGCGGACGCATAACGTCCGCCCCAGGTCATGATGTGCATTGATCACAGATTACGAAAATCCATCTCGTCAAGACCAACCGCTCCAGACCCTACGGTTCCAAAATCGTAATCGTAGGCGTCATAGCTCATCTGGAAAGCGGTCGCCCGAGCATCTGCTGTGGGTTCAACGCGGATATTGCGATAACGCTCCAGACCGGTTCCAGCCGGGATCAACTTACCAAAGATGACATTCTCCTTTAGACCGAGCAGGTCATCGGACTTGGCATTGATCGCAGCGTCGGTAAGAACCTTCGTCGTCTCCTGGAAGGAAGCCGCCGACAGCCATGAATCGGTCGCCAAAGATGCTTTGGTGATCCCCATCAGCACCGGACGACCTTCCGCTGGACGTCCACCTTCAGCCACAGCCTTACGGTTGTGCTGCTCGTAGACCTGACGATCGACCAATTCACCAGGCATCATGTCGGTATCACCAGAATCGATGACGGTGACGCGACGCAACATCTGACGGATGATGATCTCAATATGCTTGTCGTGAATGGGAGCGCCCTGGGTGGCATAAACTTTCTGGACTTCAGCCACAAGGTGCTCTTGCACCTTACGCACACCTTGGATACGCAACACGTCTTGAGGATCGATCGTACCAGCAGTCAACTGATCGCCGATGGAGACGTGATCTCCATCCTTAATCGAATGGCGCACGCGGTTGGAATCTTCAAATTCCAGACGGGCTCGACGAGGAACGATATATTCCACATCCGCTCCCCCGTCATCGCGCACGATCACCAGACGACGTCCACGATCGGTATCTTCGATCTGGATGCGACCATCTGCTTCAGCAATCGGAGCCTTGCCCTTTGGAGTACGAGCCTCAAAGAGTTCGACAACACGCGGCAGACCCAAGGTGATGTCGTCACCTGCCACACCACCTGTGTGGAAGGTACGCATCGTCAGCTGGGTACCGGGCTCACCAATGGACTGAGCGGCTTGAATACCGACCGCTTCGCCGACATCGACCAGTTTGCTACCTGCCAGCGAACGTCCGTAGCACATTGCGCAAGCTCCAGAAGCTGCCTCACAGGTCAGTACTGAACGCACCTTGATAGTGGTGATGCCAGCAGCGATCAAGGTGGCGATATGCTCCTCATTCAGATCGCTTCCCGCATGCAAGATGACCTCTCCTGCCTCTGTCTCGGCATCGGTCGCCAAATTGCGTGAGAGAACAGAGGTGTCGAGATTATCAACCGCTACCAATCCAGCATCGGTTGGGCGAGCGATGGTCTTGACCAGACCGCGCTCAGTTCCACAGTCGGATTCGCGGATGATGACATCTTGAGAGACATCCACCAGACGACGGGTCAGATAACCGGAGTCTGCGGTACGCAAAGCGGTATCAGCCTGTCCCTTACGTCCACCGTGAGTGGAGATGAAGTATTCGAGAACCGTCAGACCTTCGCGGAAATTCGACTTGATCGGACGGGCGATAATCTCACCCTTCGGGTTCGCCACCAGACCACGCATAGCCGCGATCTGACGCATCTGGGTCATGTTACCGCGTGCACCCGAGTTGACCATCATGTAGATGGGGTTGGTACGGGTGAAGTTGCGCTCCATCGCTTCGGTGAGCTCGCTGGTGGCATCCGTCCAGATCTGAATGAGCTCTTGACGGCGTTCGTCATCGGTCACAGCACCGCGCTCATAGAGCTTGTCGATCTTGGCTGCCTTAGCGTCATAGCTCGCCATAATCTCAGGCTTATTGGCGGGGGTCTGAACATCACCGATGGACACGGTCACACCGGAGCGAGTTCCCCACTTGAAGCCGAGATTCTTCATCTCGTCCAAAACCTCGGTCACCACCGTCATCGGATAGCGTTCAGCAAGCTGGTTGACGATCATACCGAGCTGTTTCTTACCGACGTGATAATCGACGAAAGCGAAGTCATCAGGCAATACCTCGTTGAAGAAGATCTTGCCCAAGGTGGTTTCCAAGACGACCGAACCATCAGGACGAACCTGTCCCGCTGCTGAGGCAGGTGGAACGATCTCACGCATACGCACCTTGATGCGGCTACGCATGTCGATCTCGCCACGGTCATAGGCCATGATGGCTTCAGCAGCAGAGGAGAAAGCGCGTCCTTCGCCAGGCAATCCCTCGAGATCCATCGTCAAGTAGTACATGCCGATGATCATTTCGTGAGAGGGCAAAGCCACAGGTTTACCGTCTGCAGGCTTGAGAATGTTATTGCTCGACAGCATGAGGATACGGGCCTCAGCCTGAGCCTCTGTGCTGAGCGGTAGATGGACAGCCATCTGGTCACCATCGAAGTCGGCGTTGAAAGCCGCACAGACGAGCGGATGAAGCTGAATTGCCTTGCCTTCGATCAGCTGGGGCTCAAATGCCTGGATACCCAGACGGTGCAAGGTAGGTGCACGGTTAAGCAAAACCGGATGCTCACGGATGACCTCTTCAAGCACATCCCACACCTGGGGTCGCTGACGCTCCACCATACGCTTGGCGGACTTGATATTTTGGGCGTAATTCTGTTCAGCGAGACGCTTCATAACGAAGGGCTTGAACAGTTCCAAAGCCATCTGCTTAGGAAGACCGCACTGGTGCAGTTTGAGCTGAGGACCAACGACGATTACCGAACGTCCGGAGTAATCGACGCGTTTACCGAGCAGATTCTGACGGAAACGACCCTGCTTACCTTTGAGCATGTCCGAGATGGACTTCAACGGACGGTTACCCGGTCCGGTGACGGGACGTCCACGACGTCCATTGTCGAACAGCGAGTCCACCGCTTCTTGAAGCATCCGCTTCTCGTTGTTGATGATGATCTCGGGAGCCCCAAGATCAAGCAGACGCTTCAGACGATTGTTGCGGTTGATGACACGACGATAGAGGTCGTTCAGATCGGAGGTAGCGAAACGTCCGCCATCGAGCTGAACCATCGGACGCAGATCCGGCGGAATGACAGGCACGCAATCGAGCACCATACCCAGAGGGGAATTATTGGTATCGAGGAAGGCGCGCACCACCTTCAGACGTTTGAGAGCACGGGTTTTGCGCTGTCCCTTACCTGTCTTGATGGTCTCGCGCAAAGATTCAGCTTCCGCCGCCAGATCGAAGGTTTCCAGACGCTTCTTGATCGCTTCAGCGCCCATATAGCCTTCAAAATAACGTCCGAATCGACTCTTCATCTCGCGGTAGAGGATCTCATCGCCTTCGAGATCTTGCACCTTGAGCGAGCGGAAACGATCCCACACCATCTCCAAGCGATCGAGCTCGCGAGTGGCGCGGTCGCGGATCAGACGCATCTCCTTCTCGGCAGCATCTCGTACCTTCTTGCGCATATCGCGATCGGCACCTTCAGCCTCTAAAGCGGCGAGGTCTTCTTCCAGCTTGACGGCACGAGCCTCGATATCGGCATCGCGACGGTGTTCAAGCTGAGCTTTTTCCACCCCGACCTTCGCTTCCAAGCTGGATAGATCGCGGTGACGAGCCTCTTCGTCCACACGAGTAATCATGTAGGCGGCGAAATAGATGACCTTTTCAAGGTCTTTTGGAGCGATATCGAGCAGATATCCCAGACGGGAGGGCACTCCCTTGAAATACCAAATATGGGTGACAGGAGCTGCCAGCTCGATATGTCCCATACGCTCGCGACGCACATTGGAACGGGTCACTTCAACACCGCATCGTTCACATACGATGCCCTTGAAGCGCACACGCTTGTACTTGCCGCAATAGCATTCCCAATCGCGAGTAGGTCCGAAGATCTTCTCGCAGAACAGACCGTCGCGTTCGGGTTTGAGTGTTCGATAGTTGATGGTCTCGGGCTTCTTAACCTCGCCATAGGACCATTGACGAATCTGATCGGCAGTCGCCAGACCGATTCGCAGCTGATCGTAAGTGTTGACGTCCAGCACGTTTATCTCTTCTCCGTCGTGAGTCGTTGTCTATGAATTCGGTGATGGACGTTTACACGTCATCGGCAATCGCGAGATCCGCACCGGGACGACGCGATAGATCGATTCCCAAATCCTCGCTGCGGTAGTCATCATCGCGATCTCGCAATTCGACTACTGCACCATCACTGGAGAGCACCTCCACGTTCAAACACAGCGACTTCATCTCTTTGACGAGCACCTTGAACGATTCGGGGATACCCGGCTCAGGGATATTCTCCCCCTTCACGATGGCCTCATAGACCTTCACACGACCTGGCACATCGTCAGATTTGATGGTGAGCATCTCCTGCAAAGCCCAGGCGGCGCCATAGGCTTCAAGAGCCCACACTTCCATTTCACCGAAGCGCTGACCGCCGAATTGAGCCTTACCGCCCAAGGGCTGCTGGGTGATCATGGAGTATGGACCCGTTGAACGGGCGTGAATCTTGTCATCGACGAGGTGATGCAACTTGAGGATATACATATAGCCGATACCGACTCGCTCCGGATAGGGTTCACCGGAACGTCCGTCGAAGAGCCGTGCCTTACCGTCAGAGTTGACGATACGGTTTCCATCTTCTCCCGGAAGTCCGCAACCGAGCAGACCTGCGATCTCCTCTTCGTTAGCACCATCGAAAACAGGTGTTGCCAGACGAGACTTCGGATCTACATGAGTCAAACCGACTTCGCGCAGACGCTCAGCCCACGGCTCATCCACACCTTCGATATCCCATCCGGCATGGGCGATCCAGCCCAGATGGGTCTCGAGCACCTGACCGATATTCATACGGGAAGGCACGCCGAGAGGGTTGAGGATGATATCGACAGGAGTTCCGTCCTCCAAGAAGGGCATATCTTCGCTGGGAAGAATCTTCGAGATGACACCCTTGTTACCGTGGCGTCCAGCGAGTTTGTCGCCTTCTTGAATCTTGCGCTTTTGAGCGACATAGACGCGCACCATCTGGTTAACGCCGGGGGGAAGTTCATCTCCGTCAGCTGCGTCAAAGACGCGCACTCCGATGACAGTACCGGCTTCACCATGGGGAACCTTCATCGAAGTATCGCGCACCTCGCGCGCTTTCTCACCGAAGATAGCGCGAAGCAAGCGCTCCTCTGGGGTGAGCTCTGTTTCGCCCTTCGGGGTGACCTTACCGACGAGGATATCGCCGGTCGTGACCTCAGCGCCGATACGGATGATGCCGCGTTCGTCAAGGTTGGCCAGCATATCATCGCTGACGTTGGGGATATCGCGAGTGATCTCTTCAGGCCCCAGCTTGGTATCACGGGCGTCGATCTCGTGCTCTTCGATATGGATCGAGGTGAGGATATCTTCGCTGACGAGACGCTGGTTCAAAATGATTGCGTCCTCGTAGTTCAAACCTTCCCAGGGCATGAAAGCGACGAGCAGGTTACGTCCGAGAGCCAATTCCGCATTGTCGGTACACGGACCGTCTGCCAGCGGAGTTCCAGGTTCAACGCGATCTCCAGGAGCGACGATCGGACGCTGATTGACGCACGTTCCCGCATTCGAACGACGGAATTTCTCCAAACGGAAGGTCTGGTAGGTGCCGTCATCGTTTGCCAACTCGATCAAATCTGCCGAAACGGAGGTGACCACACCGGGCTTTTGAGCCAAGGTGACATCGCCGACATCGACAGCGGCGCGATATTCCATACCCGTTCCCACATAGGGAGCTTCGGAACGCACCAACGGCACAGCCTGACGCTGCATGTTGGCACCCATCAAAGCACGAGAGGCATCGTCGTGCTCGAGGAAGGGAATCAAAGCGGTAGCGACCGAAACCATCTGGCGCGGCGAGACGTCCATATAGCCAACTTCTTCGGCTGGGACAGTATCGACATCACCATGACGCGCACGGACGAGAACTCGCTTATCGACGAAGCGGCCTTCATCGTCCAATTCGGCATTTGCCTGAGCGATCACATAGCGATCCTCTTCACCAGCAGTCAGATAGTCGATCTGGTCGGTCACCTTACCGTCAACTACCTTGCGATAAGGGGTTTCAATGAAACCGAAAGCATTGACCCTAGCGAAAGAAGCCAAGGAGCCGATCAGACCGATATTGGGACCTTCAGGGGTCTCAATCGGACACATACGGCCGTAATGGGAGGGGTGAACGTCTCGCACTTCCATACCGGCTCGATCGCGTGACAGACCACCAGGACCTAGAGCGGACAGACGACGCTTATGGGTCAGCTCAGCCAACGGATTGTTCTGATCCATAAACTGGGAGAGCTGAGAGGTACCGAAGAATTCCTTGAGAGCTGCGGTCACCGGGCGGATATTGATCAAGGTTTGCGGAGTGATCGCATCGATATCCTGGGTGGTCATGCGGTCGCGAACCACACGTTCCATACGTGACAGACCGGTACGCAACTGATTTTGGATCAATTCGCCGACCGTGCGCAGACGACGGTTACCGAAGTGATCGATATCGTCCGCTTCAACTGGAAGCTCAACGCCATCAACAGTGGTGATAGTCTTCTTAGCTTCGCGCAGAGCGCAGACGTAATGGATCGCTGCAACGATATCGTCAATGGTCAAAACCTGAGTATCGAAAGGCAGATTCAATCCCAGTTTCTGATTGATCTTATAGCGACCAACCTTCGCCAGATCGTAGCGCTTAGGAGAGAAATAGTAGCTGGTCAGTAGCTGCTCAGCGGCCTCACGAGCCGGGGGCTCACCCGGACGCAACTTGCGATAGATATCGATAAGAGCTTCGTCTTGAGTGGTGACTGAATCGCGCTCCAAGGTCAAACGCATCGATTCGTATTCACCGAATTCTTCAAGGATGCGATCTTCGCTCCAGCCGAGAGCCTTGAGCAAGACGGTGACGTTTTGTTTGCGCTTGCGATCGAGGCGCACACCGACCTGGTCGCGCTTGTCGATTTCAAATTCGAGCCATGCGCCACGCGAGGGAATGACCTTACAGCTAAAGATATCTTTATCCGAGGTCTTATCGGGGGTCTGCTCGAAATAGATGCCGGGAGAGCGCACGAGCTGGGATACCACCACACGCTCAGTTCCGGAAATGATGAAGGTGCCTTTTTCCGTCATCAGGGGGAAATCACCGATGAAGACGGTTTGGCTCTTGATCTCGCCGGTTTCGTTATTCATAAACTCGGCAGTGACGAATAGCGGAGCGGCATAGGTAGTGTCGCGATCCTTACATTCGTCAACGCTGTACTTCGGCTCATCGAAACGGTGATTGCGGAAGCTAAGAGACATAGTCTCATTGAAATCTTCGATAGGACTGATCTCTTCAAAGATCTCTTCTAGTCCAGATTTCGTGTTGACATCTGTACGCCCTTCTTCCAGGGCAGCTTCAGTCTTAGCTTTCCACGAATCGCTTCCGATCAGCCAGTTGAAAGAATCGAGCTGAAGATCGAGCAAATTGGGCACCTGAAGGGGCTCAGCGATCTTCGCAAATGAGATACGTCCACTGGGCGAGATGACGTTCGTATTCTTCGACGCTGTACGCGAGACGGCCATGTGGTCCTTCCAGAACTCGCAAGGTTCTAAGCACACTGAATGACCCATGTCAAGCAGGGGACAATCAGGCACAATGGGCAAAAACCTACTATAGGACACCCTTAGAGAAAGCGCAAGATACGCCAGCGGTAAAAAGAACCATACCGCGGCCTCTTAAGCCTGAGGATCGACGAGGGGCTTAGTTACGGGGGATGGGTGCCACCTACAAGCCGACCCTCAGGACATATCAATGCTAACAGGACTTCTATTCACGTCAAAGGAATACGACATCTAACCAGCTCGCCATTTGAGCACTATCACATTATTTCAATAGCGCTATTGAGATAATATTTTTCATATATCAGCAAAACGATGCCATGTTTTCAAGGCTCTTTCGTGTTCATCGGCTTGCTCAAAAAGCTCGGCAGATTCTTTAAGAAAGCGGCGTGCCGTCTCTTTTTCACCTTGACGAATCAAGATCTCCCCGTAGCTTCTTACGATCTCAGCTTTCAAGAAAGGATCTAAGCATCCAGGAATAGAAAGGGCACGGCGCAATAGATCGGCAGCGAGATCATCTTTTCCAGCACAGATCAAGCATCGCGCCTCCAGATAGAGAGCACTCAAAGCGTGTAACCCGTGCGGACATACCTCGACGATATGGGTGATAGGTTTCACCAGTTGATAAGCACTTTGATAGTCATCGCTAAATTCCAAGATCATCTCGGCGGCGAGCAGACTCGTCTGCGTCCACGCCAGCAGATCTCGATGAGGATCACAGGCTTCCAAAGCCCGTCTGCTATAGCGGATAGCCATAGGGTCACGACGCAGATAGGCATAAGCCGCCAGCGCTTTCATGATCTGATAGATATGTAAGGCTTCCACTTCATCGCTGAGAGACAGAAGTCGTTGAACAATAGCACTTCCATCGCACAGTTCACGCTGGGCGATAGTGGCTGTCAACAATTCGACAAGAGCTTCGCTTTCAATATCAGCGGAGATCTCCCCCACAGAACATAAAGCTGTTTGGATGATCTGTGCCGCCTTGAGAGGTTGATCGAGATAACGCAATGCGCGAGATGCATAAAGGGCGATCTGAACGTGGACCAGATCCGAATTGATCGAATAGGTCTGTAAAACTCTTTCGGCACTTTGAGCTACCTGACGATATTTTCCGCATCGTAAAAGAGCCTCTAAATAGACAAGATCTGCTTCCCATGTGCGCACTGCATGGGGAAGGCGGACAGCCAAGGTTCGCGCTTTTAAGGATGCGGAAAGAGCATGGCGCCACCGTCCTTGAGCAATCGACATGCGTGCTTCATGTAAGAGGATTGCGATTTCTTCCTCATGTTCTTTCGATCGATTGGGAAGGATCGTCTCTGCACTCACTCCGAGACGGGAGGCAAGATAGGCGATGACCTCATCATTGGGGATACGCCGTCCGCTTTCAATATGAGAAATATAGGAGGCGGTATAACGATCGTGCCCAAGCTGAGATTGAGACATCGATTTCAGACGTCTCAACTCACGAATTCTGCTTCCAATATCGTCCATATCACCCTTTCCAGCAAAGCAAGGATAGGCTAAGTAAGTTGTGGAGAGCAATGCGGACAGCACAAAGGGCAGTGGAAAATCCCACTGCCCTTTGCGGAAATATGAGTGAGTGAGCTCACTTGAGGGTAACGGTAGCTCCCTCGGCCTCGAGCTGCTCCTTGGCCTTCTCGGCGTCTTCCTTCTTGGCGCCTTCGAGAACGGGCTTGGGGGCGGACTCGACGAGATCCTTGGCGTCCTTGAGGCCCAGACCGGTGAGGGCGCGGACAACCTTGATAACGCCGATCTTCTTGTCGCCAGCGGAATCGAGGATGACGTCGAACTCGTCCTTCTCCTCGGCAGCGGCGGCAGCGCCACCGTCAGCAACGGGGGCGGCGGCAGCAACGGCAACCGGGGCGGCGGCCTTGACGTCGAATTCTTCCTCGAAAGCCTTCACGAAATCGGACAGCTCGATGAGGGTCATTTCCTTGAACTGCTCAAGCAGCTCTTCTTTGCTCAGCTTCGCCATAATGGCGTCTCCTTACTTTGTCGATGCGCTTCAGTTATTGGCCTCAGCAGCATCGTCCGCTGCTTCGGGTGCCGATTCGTCGGCATTTTCTTGCTTCTGGGGCTCAGCGGCACTTCCAGCGCCACCGATGACAGACGGGTCTTCCTTTGCCTTCTCCTCCAGAGCGCCTGCAAGGCGAGCCATCTGGGAGAGCGGAGCGGCGAAGGTAGCCACAGCGTTGCTCATCGAAGCCTTCATGGCGCCAGCCATCTTCGCAAGCAACACCTCGCGCGACTCGAGGTCGGCAAGTTTCTTCACTTCGTCGGCGTTCAGGACACGTCCTTCAAGCACGCCGGCTTTCAGCACCAGAAGCGGATTGTCCTTTGCGAATTCCTTGAGCTTCTTCGCAACAGCCGCCACATCACCATCGATGAAGGTGATAGCGGTCGGACCGGTGAGCTGATCGTCCAAGCCATCGATTCCGGCTTCACGAGCAGCGATACGAGCCAAGGTGTTCTTCGCAACGGCGTAGCTAGCGTCCTCACCCAAAGAACGACGCAGGTCCTTCAGACTAGCGACGGTGAGTCCGCGATACTCGGTCAGCACGGCGGCTGCGGAGCTGGCGAATTTATCTTTCAGCTCTGCGACAGCGGCTGCCTTGTCTGGCCTCGCCATTGGGTCTCCTTCCACTTCCTTGATTCTGCGAAGACCCACACATAAAAAGAACCCCAAGCACAGGCTCAGGGAAATGCATCAGCACATCATGATTACCTGCGCGGGCTCCGATCACTCGGATTTACCATTACCTGCGGTCTTCGGCTCACGTCACATTAGTGGACAAAGATGATAAAAGCAAATAAAAGCGGCGACCCGATCACGAGCCGCCGCTTTTAGAGATTGATAATCAGGCTTCCTTGGACTTCGTCGATGACGGATCAACCTGGACGCCAGGACCCATCGTTGTAGAAACGGTGATCTTACGGACGTAGCGTCCCTTCGAAGAGGAGGGACGAAGACGCATCACTTCGTCTACAGCAGCCTTGTAATTTTCGACAAGCTGGTCTTCGGAGAAGTTGGTCTTGCCCACCATGAACTGCAAGTTGGCGTGACGATCGACACGGAATTCGATCTTGCCACCCTTGATATCGCTAACAGCCTTGGTGACATCCATGGTCACAGTGCCGGTCTTGGGGTTTGGCATCAGACCGCGAGGGCCGAGCACACGACCGAGACGACCAACCTTGCCCATCATGTCGGGAGTAGCGACGACGGCATCAAAATCGAGATAACCGCCCTGCACCTTCTCGATCAATTCATCTGCGCCGACTTCATCAGCGCCAGCAGCGGTAGCCTCGGTCGCCTTCGGACCTTGAGCAAAGACGAGGACCCGTGCCGTCTTGCCGGTACCGTGAGGCAGGTTGACCGTACCGCGAACCATCTGATCGGCTTTGCGGGGGTCAACACCGAGACGCATCGACACCTCGACCGATTCATCGAAATTACCCTTGGGGAATTTCTTGAGGATGGCGATTGCTTCTTCGGGGCTATAGAGCTGATGTGCATCGCGCAGTTCAGCCGATGCGCGATAACGCTTGGAGTGCTTCATAATCTGGTTCCTTCCTTGTCAGCCTCTCAGGCTGATCCACCAGTTCTGGTTCGGATGAGCGTCCTACCAGAGGGATAGTTAACTAAGCCTTATGGCAATCAGGCGACGGTAATACCCATCGAACGAGCGGTTCCTTCGACAATATTCATTGCAGCCTCAACGTCATTGGCATTGAGATCGGGCAACTTCGTCTCGGCGATCTGGCGAACCTGATCCTTTGTGATCTGGCCGACCTTCTCCTTATTGGGCTTACCGGAACCCTTCTGCACACCAGCGGCCTTCTTAATCAGCTCGGCGGCGGGCGGGGTCTTGGTGATAAAGGTGAACGTGCGATCTTCATAGATGGTGATGACCGCAGGAATAATCGTTCCGCGCTGAGATTCCGTCTGGGCGTTATATGCCTTGACGAATTCCATCATGTTGACGCCATGCGGACCGAGAGCGGTACCGACTGGCGGGGCGGGAGTCGCTTGACCGGCAGGAATAGCGATCTTAACGACAGCCGCAACCTTCTTCTTAGGAGGCATCTTGGGTCCTTTTCAGTGGATAGATACGGTTCGCAAATCAGACGATCTTTTGGATTTGAGCAAAGGTCAAATCCACTGGAGTTTCCCGTCCGAGAATCTCCACCATCGCCTTGACTCGCTGGGAATGCGGATTGATCTCGGTGATCGTGGCATGGACGCCTGTGAAAGGACCATCTGCCACCTGTACCGAATCACCCACAGCGTAGTCAACAACTTCGACCTTCTTGCGACGCTTTGCGGCGGGCACCTGATCGACATTTGCCAACTTCGCTTGAATCGACGGGGTGAGCATACGCTCCACCTCGTCCAGCCCGAGAGGAACGGGCTGGTTGGCATGACCAACAAAACCTGTCACCGACGCCGTGTGGCGGACAGCCTGCCACGACTCATCGGTCAAGTCCATGCGGACGAGGACATAACCTGGCATATATGTACGGGTAACGGTCTTCTTCTGACCGTTGCGAATCTCGACCGCATCCTCGGTAGGAACGAGGGTTTCGAAGATATAATCTTCCATATTCAAGGTGACGACACGCGCGTCAATATTCTGTTTGACGCGATTCTCCATCCCTGAATAGGTATGGACAACGAACCATTCTCCCGGCTTGGAACGCAACTCAGCTCGCAATTCGGCTAAAGCGGCTTCCAATTGAGCTTCACCGCCATCATTGACGACAGGCTGATCGGATTCATCATCCACATGCTCATCGAGAGCGGAGAAATCGATCTGTTCGAAGTCGCGCTCCGCGCTATCGTCAGCTTCTAAAGCGGAAAAATCGACAGAGATCTCATCTGCCTCGTTCTCAACAGTCTCAGAATCGGTGAAAGCGGCATCGAGATCGATATCGATCTGTTCCTCCGCTGACCCGTCGAAATGGAAATTATCGTCGGTGGTCATCGTCTCCTCTTTCGCGCTCAGCCAAGGGCTTTCAGCATGGCCCAACCGAAAACCCAGTCCAGACCTGCTACCAGGAACATGATGAAAAGAACGAAGACGAGAACGACCCAGAAATACTGACGGACAGTCGAAGCGCTCGGCCAGACGACCTGCTTAAGCTCTCCCACCGACTGACGGACGAAGAGAGCAGGAGTCGTCCGCTTCTTCTCGGATTCAGTATGGGCATCACGACGTTTAGGAGTCGGAGCATTCTTGCGAACCGGAGCAACGGTACGATTGCGCTTGATCGACGAATCGTTTTCAACTCCGGATACGGTGTCCTTCTCGGCACCCTGAGGGGTCGCCTCAGTCGCACCCATCTCCTCATCGGAGCGAGGTGCTGATGCGTTCTTTTCTTCGTCCGCCACGTGACACCCTTCAATGATC
>JAEZYG010000017.1 GCA_023419175.1 Actinomycetes bacterium | reverse complement strand
GCGTTATCTAGTAGTGGCGATCGGGTCAAACGCATCTCCTGGTGTGATGCTCAATAAGATGAATCGCAGAAATCCTGGAGGATCTGTGATGATGCCTATCGCCAAAGCGAAGATTCATAATCTAGGTATCGGTTATTTTGCTGATGTTGCTCCACGTGGCTATATCGCTGCAACGGCATACCATTCTGAGGGCGAAGTATCGACAGTATGGGCATCGTGGTTAGATTCCCAGCAATTAGAAGCTTTGAACTCTACCGAACCGGGATATACATGTAGACGATTAGACGCCGATAACTATCCTCTTGAAATTCTTAGTTCAGATTCAGATTGCCAACACGACAATAATGTCTGTTGCTGTCAATCTGTTGCGGAATTGCCAGCCTTTTACTATCTCTACGATGCTGATTGCGGTTATCTTCTCGACGAGCATAAGCGTCCTTATCGTCTTGGTTCGCAGATCGATCTCTATAGGGAGCTGAGCAAGCTCGATGAGCTGAAAAGATTTTTTGACGGAATCGATTTATCTGCTGAACCTGCTTTTGTAGGGGAGCGCACCTGTCCGCTAGACGATGCCGCTTTACTGGTTAGCTGTAAAGAAATAGCTAACGGAGCACAGTATCAAAGCTGGCAAGAATGCAGTGCCGATAAAGCACTCGTAGAAGCAGTGAGCTCTCCCGATTTCAAGAAGGCTTTTTTGGAAGCGATGGAAAAAAGGGGAAGGATTCATCAACCCGATCTCATCTGTTCACATGATGGCGAAAAGAAGTTATTTTCTTATGGAGAAACTCCTGATTGCTATACCTACGATGAGAAATCTACTTTAAAAGATAGATCTGTTCTTCGAGTATTGGCTAGCCGAGATGATATAGATCGGGGTGGAGAGAATTACGTTCTTGTCAATTCCGATCTAAAAGAGAAAATTTCAACTTCCTATGTGGGAGTTCGCAACATGAGTTGTGAGCTTAAAGATCGACCAGAGATTGTGGCGAAGGTAGCCTATCGCTCTGATATCCCCAAAGATTGCGTGGAGGTCGATCAGACGATCCGTGATGGCTTGGGCGTCTGTGTGCAAGAGCAGATAGGAATACGAGAGATATCTCTTAAGACCTATCGACTCGCAGACCTTATCTGTTCTCCGCGTTATCTCATGCTGAGGGCTCAGACAGCAGATCATTCCAATATGGAAACCGATGTTGCTCTAGTCGACTCACTCACTTTATCGATGTTGGGGATTGAAGATGGGGATCACATTGTGATTGAAGGATCTCCTGACGATAAGGGACAGATTCCTACGGTGAGGATGAGAGCAGCGGTTATCAGCGACGCTGTCAAAGAACGGCGAGAGCAGCTAATTGGCTGTCGAAATAGCCATCTTTATACAAGTTCAGAAGATTTACTTGGAGTCTACCCTGATCTTATGCCGATTTTGATCGATAAATCGGTAAGAAAACGTCTAGGACATGAAGACCACCCTCTTGTGGCTGTGAGGGTGCGTTCTTCTCGACGTAGACGTCTTGCCAGCGAGTTTAGAGAGTTGCTTTTGATACTCTTCATCGCTTTTTTGGGCGTAGTGACTCTTATTCCCAATCCCTGGACAGTTATTTTCGTCTTGAGTCTGCTCTGTCTTTTAGCGTTGATATTGACGATCTCACGGGTTCGCGCAGCTATCGGTGGGCCAGGACAGGGATTTTGGTCATAGAGGTGTGATTTAGTATCTCCTTTCTTGCATAGATGTGCATTTAACGGTCTAGTATCGAAGATATGTCATTGCTGTCGTCTCTTCGTTCGCCTGCAGATCTTCGTCTTTACGATAATGCTCAATTGGAGCAATTAGCAGACGAAATCCGACAGTTCATCATCGATCATGTGAGCATCACCGGCGGTCATCTCGGTCCTAACCTCGGTGTGGTTGAAGTGACGATGGCAGCTCACCTTGTCTTTGACTCTCCTGCTGAGCCGATCATCTTCGATACCGGACATCAAAGTTATGTTCATAAGATTCTCACCGGACGGGCCGATCAATTTTCCTCCCTTCGTCAAAAGGGAGGTCTATCGGGATATCCCGCTCGAGAAGAATCGGAGCATGATTGGGTGGAAAATTCCCATGCTTCGACCTCTCTCAGTTGGGCGGCTGGTATGGCGCGTGGTTTTCGTCTGCGAGGAGAAGAACGAAGTGTTGTCGCCATTATCGGAGATGGTGCTCTCACAGGAGGAATGGCATGGGAAGCGCTTAACAATATCGCTGTGACCGATGATCCTTTGGTGATCGTTGTCAATGATAATGGCAGATCTTATGCGCCTACTATCGGTGGTTTTTCACGATATTTGACTGCGATCCGTACAGATCCCCGCTATGAATCCGCTCTCGACCAAGTCCGTGAACAGATTAAGAAAGCTCCTTTGGGGCGTCAAACATACGATCTGCTGCACGGTCTCAAAGCTGGTATTAAAGATGTCATCGCTCCACAAGGAATGTTCGCCGATCTTGGATTGAAATATATCGGTCCTGTGGACGGACATGATCTTTCCGCTTTGGTGACTGCTTTCCGTCAAGCTAAACGTTTTGGTGGACCTGTCATCGTCCATGCCATCACTCAAAAGGGAAAGGGATATCGCTTCGCTGAGGAATACGATATCGATCTTTTCCATTCGGTCGGCCCTATCGATTCCACAACAGGAAAACCGCTGAATTCTGGTGGAGAATCGTGGACATCGGCATTTTCTGACTTGATGGTTCGCCATGGTGCCGAGCGTGATGATCTTGTCGCTCTCACCGCTGCAATGTTGGAACCAGTTGGTCTAGCTCCCTTTGCCAAGCGCTGGCCTGAGCGAGTTTTCGATGTGGGAATCGCTGAACAGCATGCCCTGACTTCGGCAGCAGGATTAGCTAGTGCAGGTTTTCACCCAGTGGTCTGTCTTTATTCAACCTTTTTGAATCGAGCTTTCGATCAATTGCTGATGGACGTCACCCTTCACCATCTACCATTGACTATCATCCTCGATAGGGCAGGGGTGACCGGAAGCGATGGAGCAAGCCACAATGGTATTTGGGATGTGGCGATCTGCGGGACGATCCCCACCGTAGAAGTCTATGCCCCACGCGATCATCAGTGCCTGGAATACGACTTTGCCGCAGCATTGGATGTTGATGATCATCCGGTCGTCATCCGATATAGCAAAGATGCTCTACCTCACAGGATTGAACCTGTAGAAGTTGGATCTGCCGGAGATATTCTTTTCAACGGTGATGGGGCTCGTATTCTTCTTATCGCATGGGGGCAGATGTGTTCTGTCGCCTACCAGGCGGCGAAGATCGCCTCTGAACAAGGCATTTCTGTTACCGTGATCGATCCGCGTCGTATGCTGCCGATCAGCGATACTCTCGTCGATCTGGTCGCTGAATTCGATGCTGTTATCACCATCGAAGATAATTTGATTTGCAATGGAGCAGGTTCTCAGCTGAGCGCTCGTGTTCACGACTGTGATGTGGCGGTGAACATTCATCATATCGGCGTTAGTGAAGGTTTCTTGCCTCATGCAAGTCGAGCGCAGATCATGAAAGATGAGCATATGGATCTTCCATCTATCGTTGAGGCGATCCAAAGAGCTTCCGATAATCTCTCTAGAGGCTGATAGAAGCTATCGTTTCGATGAGCAAATCTCTTTGCCACGGGCGCACGTCTAGACGCTGCAGATGCTCTTCTTGACTTGTGCGATCGTTCAAACGATCAAAATTCCAAACGAAATCTTTGAAGGCGGCGGGGGAGATGAGAAGCGATCTTTCAATTCCTAGATCGCATGCCAACTCATCGATTGCTGGGCAGATCTTTTCCCAGTGGAGTGCCGCTTGAGGATTGACCTGTTTCCAAGAACGTACGGATTTGGGAATAGGCACACGAGGCCTATGGCGTTGAGGCCACCGATAGGAGGGGAGAGTATCGAGGCGTCGAAGATCTGAAAGCCAACGTTGACGATAACGGCGAGCTAGCGGAGCTGAAAAGGCTGGGATCTGCTCAAGAAGATCTGAGAAGGAGGACGGATTATCTGCTGCTCCTATCGCTAGATCGACAATTGCATGATCGGAAAGGATACGGGAGGGATTTTTATTCAGCCGTAAGGCAAGACGATCGCGGCTTTCCCATAATCCATTGGCAAATGCCAGTGCTCTTCTCGATTTTAATTGG
>JAEZYG010000087.1 GCA_023419175.1 Actinomycetes bacterium | reverse complement strand
GCCCAGTACCGTAAATATCGGCAGTGAAATCCACTCCCCATTCAGCTAGCTGACAAAGAGCGCGGATAGCCAATTCGGGATCCTTTTCATGGGACATCCTGCCCATATAGCAGATCTTTGGAGGCAGATTGGGCTCTCGATCAGCAAAGCTAAAACGCTCGATATCCACACCTAAGGGAATAACCTTCACATGAGCCTGTGTCGATTCCCACTCGCAGGCAGAATAGCGACTGGTTGCAATCACCGTATCGTAAAGGCGAGCTAAACGTCGATTATAGAGACGCACGAGTTGAGGTGTGCCATAGGGGATCTTCAACCAATTGGAGGCCATATCATCCAAACGCTCATGGCTGAGCAAAACCGTGCGGATCGAATGGCGTTTAGCCCAGGAGGCAACCGGGGTTAACGTCCACTTATCAGACGATTCGATAGAAGTGGGCTCAAAGCGGGTCAGGATCTCTTTCACCTTACCCAAACGGGTAATCATGCGATAGGTGGAAGAGATCTGAGGGGAGGCAATGGTGGCGTAGATCCCATTCTCATCTTGATATATGCGATCTTGTTCTCCAGGAATAATGAGGAGACGTTCAGCACCCAAATTGCGATAGCGCTTCCCTAATTCGTCGATAGCGACCTTCATCCCTCCAGATGTAGGCGAGACGAAATTAGCGATCTGCGCAATTCTGGCGTGTCCCATATCTCTCCTCCTTGTATCGAGCCTAGCGCGCCATCATGCAGACGATAGGCAGAATAGAAAAAATGGCCGGCACCTTACGGTACCGGCCATCTATCACCTTAGAATCAGGCGTCAGCTTCCTCTGAGGAGTCGGCCTCGGCCTCAGCCTCTACAGGCTGCTCGACCTTTTCTTCGACAACCTCTTCTTCCTTGGCAGGCTCAGCAGCAACCGGCTCAGCCTTCTTAGCCTTTGGAGTCACCGGATCTGTAATGATCTCGATGATCGCCATGGGAGCATTATCTCCCTTGCGAGGACCAATCTTGGTGATACGGGTATAGCCACCGTCACGTCCGTCCATCACCGGAGCAATCTGCTCGAATAGGGTACGAAGAACGGTCTTATTACGGATGGTCTGAGCGACGAGACGACGCGCATGCAGATCGTTACGCTTTGCCTTCGTAATCAGCTTCTCAGCGAGAGGCTGGACGCGAGCAGCGCGAGTCTCAGTGGTCGTGATCTTTCCGTGCTCAAACAGCTGGCTGGCCAGGTTGGCCAAGATGAGCCGCTGATGAGCAGGGGTTCCGCCGAGGCGGGGTCCCTTAGTAGGCTTGGGCATTTCTTCTCCAGATTTCTCAGAGCAGATCAGTACTGCTCGGTCTCCATGAATGCTTCATCGTCGTCACCCTCGTCCGCATAGTCATCAGCGGCAGCGAGAGGATCGAATCCGAGGGCACTGTCTTTCAAGCTCAGGCCGAGTTCAGCCAACTTTGCCTTGACCTCATCGATGGACTTCGAACCGAAGTTGCGGATGTCGAGAAGGTCTTGTTCGCTGCGTCCTACCAGCTCTCCAACGGTATGGATTCCTTCACGCTTAAGGCAGTTATAGGAACGCACCGTCAGATTCAGATCGTCTACAGGCAGAGCCAGATCTGCGGCAAGCTGCTCGTCAACAGGGCTGGGGCCGACTTCGATACCTTCAGCGTGGATATTGAGCTCGCGAGCCAAGCCGAATAGTTCGACCAAGGTCGTGCCAGCGGACGCCATCGCATCACGCGGTGTGATGGCGGGCTTGGTCTCCACATCGATGATGAGACGGTCGAAGTCCGTACGGGTCTCCACACGGGTTGCCTCGACCTTGAAGCTGACCTTCAGGACAGGCGAATAGAGCGAGTCGACCGGGATGCGGCCAATCTCAGCGTCTGCGGTCTTGTTCTGAACAGCCGAAACGTAGCCACGACCACGCTCGACGATCAATTCCATATCGATACCGCCATTCTCATTGAGTTCGGCGATATGCAGATCGGGATTCATCACTTCAACGCCAGCGGGAAGAGCGATATCTGCTGCGGTCACAGCTCCAGGGCCGCTCTTACGCAGATACATCGCTACAGGCTCGTCCTCTTCCGAAGTCAAAACGAGTTCTTTGAGGTTGAGGATGATCTCGGTGACGTCTTCGACCACGCCTGGAAGGGTGCTGAATTCGTGCTGATTGCCCTCGATACGGATGCTGGTAACAGCCGCTCCAGGTATGGAGGAGAGCAAGGTACGACGCAGCGAATTGCCCAAGGTATATCCGAATCCCGGCTCCAACGGCTCGATGATGAACCGAGAGCGGGTCTGATCGATAGGCTCTTCCGACAGCGTGGGACGCTGAGCAATGAGCATGAGGTGTCCTTTCCGCACCGCCCGCTATATGACGATGCGTTCTTGCGATTACTTCGAGTAGAGCTCGACGATTGCCTGCTCGTTGACGTCGATGACGATCTGGTCACGGGTGGGCAACTGATGAACCAGGATGCGCATACGGTTCGGCTTAACGGTCAGCCAGCCGGGAACCTGACGCTGCTCCCAGGTTTCACGAGCCACCACAAAGGGGGTCATATTGATCGACTTCTCAGCAACATCGATGATGTCGAGAGGAGTCACACGATAGCTGGGGACATCCACGCGCTTGCCATTGACCAAGAAGTGGCCGTGAGAGACCATCTGGCGAGCCTGACGGCGGGTGGAGGCGAACCCAGCGCGATATACGACGTTATCCAGACGGGATTCAAGGATCTGAAGGAGGGTTTCACCAGTCTTACCAGGAAGACGATCGGCTTCCTTGTAATAGCGGCGGAACTGCTTCTCAAGCACACCGTAGGCATAACGTGCCTTCTGCTTCTCCTTGAGCTGGAGGAGGTATTCGGTGTCCTTGGAACGACCGCGTCCGTGCTGCCCCGGAGGGTAGGGACGACGCTCGTAGGATTTATCATTACCGACCAGGTCAGTCCCGAGACGACGGGACTTCTTGGTCATAGGTCCGGTATAGCGGGCCATTATTTATGTCCTTTCTAAGTCTCGGAGATCGATTAGACGCGACGACGCTTCGGAGGGCGGCAGCCGTTATGAGGCATGGGGGTGACATCGGAGATGGTGCCCACCTCAAGACCGATCGCTCCGAGGGAACGAATCGCAGTTTCACGACCAGAACCAGGTCCCTTAACGAAGACGTCAATGCGCTTCATACCGTGCTCCATAGCGCGACGTCCGGCGGCTTCAGCAGCCATCTGCGCGGCGAAAGGAGTGGACTTACGCGAACCTTTGAAACCGACGGTACCCGACGAAGCCCATGAGATGACGGCGCCGTTGGGGTCGGTGATGGTGATGATGGTGTTATTGAATGTCGATTTGATATGAGCTTGTCCAGCAACGACATTCTTCTTCTCTTTGCGCCGAATCTTAGTCTTGGCGCCTTTGCGGCCTGCAGTAGCCATAAATATCTATTTCTCCTTGGCAGCTATGAAATCGATGGGGTACTAGCGGGCCTTCTTCTTGCCAGCGACCGCCTTACGCTTGCCCTTACGGGTACGGGCGTTGGTGCGGGTACGCTGACCACGAACGGGCATTCCGCTGCGGTGACGGCGTCCTTGATAGGTACCGATCTCAATCTTGCGACGGATATCGGCTGCAACCTCGCGGCGCAAGTCACCTTCCGTCGTGTAATTGGCGTCGATATGATCGCGCAGCTTGACCAGTTCTTCTTCGGTCAAGTCTTTAACGCGGGTATCACCACTGACTCCAGTGGCTGCCAGGGTCTCAGCGGCACGGGTCTTACCGATGCCGAAAATATAGGTGAGTGCGACCTCAAGACGCTTCTCGCGCGGTAGGTCTACACCTTGGAGGCGTGCCATATGGCGTTTTACCTTTCTCTGTGTCGAGTCTTATGACCCGCGAAGGTTTCTGGCGTGAGGCTTCCTTGGAGCGCCTGTCAGAATTCTGGTACCTGACTCCAGGTCCTCGGCCTTCGTCCGAGGGTATCCGCTATGCGGTGCTCTCACGTTGGGACGGTTGTCTGTAACGTCAATCAGCCCTGACGCTGCTTGTGACGGGGGTTGGTGCAGATCACACGAACCACGCCACGGCGACGAATCACCTTGCAGTTATCACAGATCTTTTTGACGCTCGGCTGAACCTTCATTCCTTCGAGCTCCTTACTTGTGACGGTAGACGATACGTCCACGCGTGAGGTCATAGGGAGAGAGCTCGACGACTACTCGATCCTGAGGAAGGATACGAATATAGTGCTGTCGCATCTTGCCACTGATCGTGGCAAGCACCTTGTGCTTGTTGTCAAGCTCTACACGAAACATTGCGTTCGGCAGGGCTTCTACAACGGTTCCTTCGAGTTCGAGTGCTCCGTCTTTCTTCGCCAATTGACTCTCGATCCGTAGACTGTTTGCGTATCGTCATAGTCGAATCGACCGTATGAGGGCATACGAAACGACACGACCGGCTCACCATGCTACCTCAGATCTTCACCTTCTCTCAAATCATCTTCTCGATGATCCCACTCCCCCTCCAGAGCTCTCAAGCTGAGATAATTGCAAAAGATATGGGAAAGGCTTTTATGAAAGACGATATTGTCACCACTCCTTCTGGGACTGTCTGTACACCAGAGGGGAATTTCTCCATCGCAATGCTCGACATTCCACACCTATCTGTCGATGACATCACCTCTGTAACACCGACCTCCCAGGGAGGTATCTGGACGGCAATGGTGAAAATCGCCTCTCTTTTTGACGAGATAGCCCACCAAGCGGGACGTATCAATTTCCGTTCACCCCACGCGATGGTGACCAATGCCATGGTCAAAGACGAGTCCCGCACCTTCTATCTATGCGCCATACGCGATGATCTCGATCTTCCTATACATGATTACGGATACCGTTTGATAACCACAGAATCTTCTGTGACAGCAGATGATATCGTCGGCGTTGCCATGCTCTCCTTTGACGAAGTGGAAGACCCCCATGTAGCTGATGGCGTCATCATCGCAGTCGATACCCCCTATCGACGATTCGGTATCGGACGAACCCTGCACCGTGCGTGCGAGGATCTCGCTCGGAATTTTTCCTGCACCACCATCCAGGGATGGACCTTTTGTCCGCCATCACCCGATGCAGAATTCACCCAGACCGCATCGGCTTTTACCAGCGCTTTAGGCTATCGTCCGGCTCTTCAGGAATGGGTACTGAGCTATCCCTTGGAGAGCAGAATTGCTCCTTGCGATCTTCCCAAGGGCTACCGTATCGAAATCTGGGAAGATAGCATCCCCACCGTCTATCTCGATGCCATCGCTACGATCAGGACGGCAGCCAGTTCGGATGTCCCCATGGGAGATCTCGACCATGAACCTATTTTGTGGGATTGGCGCAGAATTCAAAGAAATAATCAGCGCGATCTGCTGAGCTCACAGATAATCTCTGTGATGATCTGTGACCAGAATGGTAGTCCAGCAGGCTATAGTGAAGTCCGCCGTGATCGCACCTATCCGGCTCAGGTAAATCAATATCTTTCCCTCATCCTCCCTCAATATCGTGGACGAGGTTTAGCGAAACTCTTAAAGACCGCGCTCATGACTCATCTGCTCGATTCATGGCCCGATTCTCAAATACTCTCTACCGAGAACGCTGTGGACAATACGGCGATGATTCGAGTCAATAAACATTTCGGCTTCAATATCACTGGACAAAGTCTGTTTTGGACCCGTTCACTGTGATTGTGTACTAAAAAGGAGGGTCACCTCACGGCGACCCTCCTTGACTATTTAGAAATTTAACGACGACGAGCACCAAGCGCGGCTGCCCCGAGAGCTGCGATCATCACCCATACGGGTAGACCTTCGCTCCCCACGCCTGTGGCGGGAAGACTCACAGGTTTCTTGGGAGTTTCTGCCTTTGCAGCCGGAGCAGAAGACTCAGGCTGCTTCACATCACTTGAAACAAAAGATTCAGGCTGCTTGATGTCACCTGGAACCGGATCAGCTGAAGGAAGATCGCTCGTGTCGGTGGAAGCGTCAACCTTTGAAGCTGTGATCTCGAGATCAACCTGAGCGCTTCGTTTACTGGTAAGACCAGCTGCCACAACCTCATAGCTACCCGGCTCGATACCGGCAGGAGGATTCCATGAAACAGTAGCTTTCCCCTCATCGTCAGCCTTTGCAGTGGCTACCACCTGATCGTAATCACCTACGACGACAGAGACGGTGATGGTCTCACCTGGCATAAAACCACCGAGGCTACTCTGTACCGTTTCTGAGGCAAGGACGGATTGCTTATCAAGCTCGATGACCGGAGCGATGGACGGATAGGTGACAGCTTTCAAAGCATCGACCATACCGGCTCCACGGTATTCCTTACCGTCAGCAGGTTCTGCCAGACGAGAAGGATCGGCGCTCAAGGTCAGAACTTCAGCTACCTGTGCAGCGGTGTAGTTGGGATGAACAGCTTTAATCCAGGCGGCGACACCGGCGGCATGAGGAGATGCCATCGAGGTACCTGAGATCGCACCGTACCCAGCAAGATTGAGGTTATTCGTAGTTTGTTTGCCGGGGAAGGTGGACACAATTGCAGACCCTGGGGCGGCAACTGAGATGGAATTCACGCCGTAATTCGAGAAAGACGAACGGGTAAATGTAGCGTTGCCAGCATCAGGTGCCGCTGTGGAACGATCCTTTTGGACAGAAGAGACAGCGACCACTCCAGGAATCTGACGCGGAAGGTCGATACCGTTGGTGATATCTCGATCGGAGATTTCGTTACCCTCTCCAAGATCGTTGGGACTTTCACTATCGCGCGTATTGTTGTCCAGATCCAAAGCGGAGTTACCTGCAGCCGCGATATTGAGAACACCGTTACGAGCCGAATAGTTGACAGCTCGTTCGACAGCTTCACGTCCTGCAGCCTGATTGGGCTCGTCTTTCACCCATGCAGCCCACGGATCGACATAGTAAGAGTTATTGGTCAAATCGAAGTGATTCTGTCCAGCCCAGGTGAACGCGCAGGTGACATATTCCGGATAGAACATGCCATCGGCATTGGCCGTGCGGACAGCGGCAAGCACGACTGAGTCAGGACCCACACCCTCAACACCATTACCGTTATGCTCTGCACCGATGGTGCCAGCAACGTGGGTGCCGTGATAGTGGTTATCCTGCCAGGCATCCCAGCTAGTGTCGAGGATACCGTTGTGATCGCAACCAGCAGACAAGGAGGCGTCGATCTTATTCTTCAGATCGGGATGGTTTCCATCGACACCGGTATCGAGCACACCGACGACCACTTTAGAGGTGTTCAGATTAGCTGCGCGAGTTTCAGGTGAATGAACCGCATAGTTACCCCACGACACAGCAGCGGTCAGCGGATCGATCTCTTCAAGTGCTCCTTCTCGATCGAGCTGGTTATACAGCACAGCCGCAGAACGACGCTCACGACTTCCCGTCGCAGCAGGAGGCGTATCGACAACGACCTCATCACCGGCAACGACAGCTTGACGGGTCGGGCCGATGGAATCAAAGGACAAACCAGCTTCTTTCAAAGCGTCTGCTAGAGATTGTGCGAAAGTCGGATTTGCCGACTGGACGAAGAAGGTGCCGAACTCGGGATAGGTGGCCAAGGATTTGGAATATTCAAGTCCGTCAGCCAGTTTCACTGCCTTATCGAGATCTTCTGGGCTAGCTCCTAGAAGGTTGACCGCGAAGTTCATCGGCTTACCCGCAACGCGCGCTTCCCCAACGATCGCACGGGGTGCATCTTCTGCACGAGATTCACTAACAAAAGCGAAGTTGGCAGGAACTGCCAGGCTCGCTCCCACAGCACAGCCGATCAGCGCATGAGCTGATCGTTTTACAAATGAGTTCCTCATAGGACTCCTGACTTCCAGGGGGATAAATATTCCTTGCTAACACGTAGCTTTAATTAAGAGTGCCCTAGAAAAACCAGATTATGAGAATATCTCAGAATCTGAGACCATCCGTCTATGCATTCTGAAAAGGTCTACAGATACCTTCATCAGGCGCGAGCAATCGAGGCGAGAGGAATTCCGCGAGCCTGCAACTCGGCATATCCCCCGTCCTCTTCGGTTAAAACCCACAGACCATCATCACAGATAGCGACGGTATTCTCCCAGTGAGCTGCCCATGAAGAATCGGCAGTGACCACCGACCATTCGTCGTCTAGATCGATAGTTTGATCCGTCCCCACAGTGAAAATCGGTTCAATGGCGATCACCATACCGCTTTTCAGCTTGGGGCCTTTACGCCTCGAGACGTAATTGGGAACATCGGGTTCCATATGCATCTGTGTACCGATGCCATGCCCGGTGAAATCTTTACAGATCCCCACCTTCAGTCCACTTGAGCGCGCAGTCATCTCAATTGCAGCTGAGATATCCCCGATGCGCTTGCCATGCCAAGCTGCCTCAATGCCTTTCCATAAGGCCTCTTTTGTGACCTCATCTAGACGGGCATGGATCTGATCGACCGATCCGATACGACAGGTTCTCGCAGCGTCACCATGCCAGCCATTCACGATCGCCCCATAGTCAATCGATACCAGATCGCCTTCATTCACAACGCGATCGTTAGGGATCCCATGGACGACCATCTCGTTAACCGAGATACACGAGACCGCGGGGAAAGGAGTCATTCCCCATTCAGCTCCATAATTAAAGAAATTGGAGGTTGCGCCAGCCTGTTCGATTACGCGCCGTCCAATCTGATCGATCTCGGCGGTCGTAATTCCAGGACGAACCGCCTCGCACATTGCGCGAAGACCGCGAGCGACAACTTCGCCCGCGGCACGCATAGCCCGAATCTGGTCGGGGGTTTTCAGCTCGATTGAACTCAGCACGTCAGCGTTGCGCCACCTTAGAAGCGAGCGCAGCGGCGATACGATCGTCCACCTCTTCAACGCTGCCCTGTCCATCTACACGGACGAGCAAACCTGCCTTTTCGTAATGGTCAAGGAGGGGACGGGTGTCTTTTTCATAAAGACTTTGACGATGACGAATGGTCTGTTCATTATCGTCGCTACGTCCTTCAATCTCAGCCCGCTTGAGCAGACGGGAGATCAAAATATCTGCTGACACATCGAGGCAGATGACCGCATCTAAGGCGACGCCTTTATCCATAAGGAAAGAATCGAGAGCGTCGACTTGGTGCATGGTGCGCGGAAAACCGTCCAGCAAGAAACCGTCACGAGCATCGTCTTGATTGAGACGATCGGCGACGATCTGTTCGGTCAGCTCATCTGAGACGAAATTACCCGCCTCAATGATCTTCTGCACCTGTTTGCCGAGTTCGGTCTGTCCTTTGATATTGGCTCTGAAAATATCGCCTGTAGAGATGGCGGGAATGCCATAACGTTCAGCGATAGCTGTAGCCTGGGTGCCCTTGCCTGCGCCAGGAGCACCCATGATGAGAAGTCTCACTTCAAGAATCCTTCGTAATGACGTTGATGGAGTTGGCTCTCAATCTGCTTGACGGTATCGAGACCGACACCGACCATGATGAGCAAACTGGTTCCGCCGAAGGGGAAATTCTGATCAGCGTGGAACATCACGATAGCCAGAGAGGGAATGAGAGCGATGATCGCCAGATAGAGCGATCCAGGAGCCGTCAGACGGCTGAGTACATAGGCTAGATATTCTTCGGTGGGCTTACCAGCACGGATACCTGGAATAAATCCACCGTATTTCTTCATATTGTCGCTGATCTCGGTCGGGTTGAAGGTGATCGAGACGTAGAAATAAGCGAAGGCGATGATCAAAATGAAGTAGATCACGTTATGCCACAGCCCTGCACCGTTTTGTAGATTGCGATGGATCCAGTCGGCGGCACGGCTGGTCGGATTGAAGATGCTGAACAGTACCGGAAGATAGAGAATGGAGGAGGCGAAGATCACAGGGATAACGCCAGATTGATTGACTTTCAAGGGGATATAGGTTGATGTTCCCCCTAGAACGCGATTGCCCACCATACGCTTGGCATATTGAACGGGGATACGACGCTGAGCTTGCTCGACGAAGATCACACCTGCGATCACCAAAAGACCGATAGCGATGACTAAGAGCATGACGAGCAGACCGCGCGTGGAATCCGCCTGAGAGGAGCGGATATTCCAGATAGAGGCGGGGAAACGTGCAGTGATCTGGGTGAAGATGAGCACCGACATACCGTTACCCACACCGCGATCGGTGATGAGCTCACCAAGCCACATGATGATCGAGGTACCGGCGGTCATCGTCAAGATCATGACGATAATCGGGAAGATCTCTTGAGAGTAGACCACAGATTCACGACAGGAGGGGAAGAGCTGACCGTTGACGGCAAGCATGGTAAAACTTGTCGCCTGCAAAATTGCCAAGACGATCGTCAACCCGCGAGTGTACTGAGTGATCTTCTGCTGACCGGCACTCCCCTCTTTCTTCAAAGTTTCCAAACGAGGGATGACCACAGTCATCAGCTGCAAGATAATCGAGCTGGTGATATAGGGCATGATGCCCAGAGCGAAGATCGACAGATGGAGTAAAGCACCTCCCGAGAAGAGATTGATCATCGAGTACAGACCCGCCTGATCGGAGGTAGCGGCAGAAGTAGCACAACTGCGAATTGCTACGATATTCACATTTGGAGTCGGGATTGCAGATCCCAATCTGAACAGGACAAGAATTCCCAACGTGAACAGAATCTTCTTACGCAGATCCGGGGTACGGAATGCGTTGAGGAAGGCGGAGACCATCCGGTTCCCTCTCTGTGCTATACGGTCAGTGTTCATATGCTTGCGCACGTCAAAACCCACCTCATCAGTAGGCCTGAGCTAGCCTAGCAAGCAATAGGGGTAAATCCCTATTTTTCTCATAAAATTTCCTCGCCTACGCCTTAGGGATAAAGCCAAGATTCAGACTTTTCCGTATCGACGATAGGCATTGAGGATATCTGGATATAAAAATGAGAGCCCCTAAGATGGGGCTCTCATGATGAGCTCATCGAAGAGTGACAGACCCTCCGGCGGCTTCGATCTTCTCCTTAGCGGAGGCGGAGCATGCGTCCACGGTGATATTCACCTTGACGGTCAGCTCACCAGATCCCAAAACCTTGACGAGTTTACGCGGACGGACGGCGCCCTTGGCGACCAAATCGTCAACGGTGATCTCGCCACCTTCCGGGAAGAGCTGAGAAAGCTTGTCGAGATTGACAACCTGATAGCTCACCTTGAAGGGGTTTTGGAAGCCACGCATCTTGGGGATGCGCATATGCATCGGCATCTGTCCACCCTCGAAGTTTTCGGGGATGTTATTACGTGCGCCGCTACCCTTGGTACCGCGACCAGCGGTCTTACCGCCCTTGCCGCCTTCACCACGACCGACACGCTTGCGGTCTTGGTGAGCTCCGGGAGCCGGACGCAGGTGATGAACCTTGAGTGGCATATCACTTCACCTCTTCTGCACGAACCAGGTGACGGACAGCCTGAACCATCCCGCGAATTTCGGGACGATCCTGATGTGTCACCTGATGACCGATCCTCTTAAGTCCGAGAGCGCGCAAAGTCTTGCGAGCCGCCGGCTTTTCACCGATCTCGGATTTGATCTGGGTCACCTTGATTTCAGCCATGTGCGACGGCCTCCTTACGTGCCTTGAGCAAAGCGGCGGGAGCGATGTCCTCAACGGCCTTGCCGCGACGCTTAGCGATCTGCTCGGGCTCTTCAAGCATCTTCAAAGCGGCAACGGTAGCGTGGACGACGTTGATCGCATTGGGAGATCCAAGGGATTTCGCCAAGACGTCGCCGACACCTGCGCACTCGAGAACAGCACGAGCTGAGCCACCTGCGATCACACCGGTACCGGGAGAAGCCGGACGCAACATGACCACACCTGCTGCCTTCTCACCTTGGACGGGGTGAGGAATGGTGCGCTGAACCAGCGGAACCTTGAAGAAATTCTTCTTGGCCTCTTCGACACCCTTAGCGATGGCGGCGGGAACTTCCTTAGCCTTGCCATAGCCGATGCCGACAGTGCCTTCGCCATCGCCTACCACCACGAGAGCGGTGAAGCTGAAGCGGCGTCCACCCTGGACGACTTTCGCCACCCTATTGATGGCAACGACGCGCTCGAGGTACTGATCTTTCCTCTCGCGATCGTTGTTATGGTCACGGCCGCCTCGACGATCCTCACGGCCACGACGCTCATTACCCTGGCCGCCATCACGGCGCTGGGATTCACTCATCGTTTGATCCTTTCGTCGTGTCAGAGTCCGAGGCCGGCTTTGCGGGCAGCATCAGCCAAAGCCGCAATCCGTCCGTGGTACTTGTTGCCAGCGCGGTCGAAAACAACCTGTTCTACACCCGCCGCCTTGGCGCGTTCGGCGATCAATTCGCCAACCTTCTCAGCGCGGACGGTCTTGTTGCCTTCGAGGGAGCGCACATCGGCTTCCATGGTGGAAGCGCTCGCTAAGGTGTGCCCCTTCACATCATCAATCACCTGGACGAACAGGTGACGGGCGCTACGGGTCACGACCAGACGGGGACGCTCCGGATAGCCGAAGATCTTCTTGCGACCACGGGCAGCGCGGCGCTTACGTGCAGCCAGACGAGCCGCCTGGTGCTTACGTACAGTCAAAGAGCTACTCATGATCACTTACCAGCCTTTCCAGCCTTGCGACGCACATGCTCGCCCTGGTAGCGAACACCCTTACCCTTATAGGGTTCTGGCTTGCGCAGCTTGCGGATATTCGCCGCTACCTCACCGACAACCTGCTTGTCGATACCGCGCACGTGCAAACGGGTGGGGGTTTCGACTTCAAAGGTGATTCCCTCTGGGGCGTTGACGATCACCGGATGGGAAAAGCCGAGGGCGAACTCAAGCTGGTTCGGGCCTTTGGCTACCACACGATAACCGACACCGACGATTTCGAGAGTCTTGGTATATCCCTCGGTTACGCCGATGACCATATTGTTCACCAGGGTGCGGGACAGTCCGTGCAGGGCGCGAGAATCGCGCTCATCATTCGGACGCTCGACGACCAGCTGGCCTTCCTCGTTCTTCTTGATAGTGATGGGCTCAGCGATCGTACGAGTGAGAGTACCCTTGGGGCCTTTCACCTCCACATGCTGTCCATCCAGATTTACCTCGACACCGGACGGAACGGTGATCGGGAGTCTGCCAATACGTGACATTGTTCTTTCTCCTCCTCAGTTCCGTCGCTCACCATACGTAGGCGAGGACTTCCCCGCCAACGGATTTCATGTGGGCCTGTCGATCGGTCATCAGTCCCTGGGAAGTCGAAATAATCGCAATTCCCATACCGCCGAGAACCTTCGGCAGATTGTTGGACTTGGCGTAGACACGCAGACCGGGCTTGGAGATACGGCGCAGACCAGCGATAGAACGCTGGCGATCGTCGCCGTACTTCAAGGTGATGGTCAAGGTCTTGCCTACCTCACCAGCAGCAGGGTCTTTCACCTCATAGTTGGCGATATAACCTTCCTGCTTGAGGATCTCGGCGATACCAGCCTTGATCTTCGAGTGGGGCATGCTGGTTTCGTCGTGATGTGCCTGATTCGCGTTACGCAGACGCGTCAGCATGTCTGCGATCGGATCGGTCATAGTCATGGCTTGTCAGCCTCTTTCTCGCAGCGGTTTCCCGTAGGACCTACCGCGTTTGATAGTTTGTGGTCTTCTCACCAGGAGGACTTGGTTACGCCCGGCAATTCGCCAGCATGGGCGAGGGTGCGCAGGCAGACGCGGCAGAGGCCGAAGGCACGGTAAACCGACTTCGGACGTCCGCAGCGCTGGCAACGGGTATAGGCACGCACCTTGAACTTCGGCTTGCGGGCCTGCTTTACCTTCAGAGCAGTTTTCGCCATGGCGCGCTCACTTCTTCCTCTTCATCGCGGCCTTCGCAGCCGACTTGGACTTGAAACTCATCTTGCCCTTTTTGGCAGCTTTGACATCGTCTACGGCCTTGAAGGGGAAGCCGAGGAGCTTGAGCAATGCCTTGCCCTCTTCATCGGTGGTAGCCGAGGTCACAAAAGTGATGTCCATACCACGCAGACGATCGATCTTGTCCTGATCGATCTCGTGGAACATCACCTGCTCGTTCAGACCGAAGGTGTAATTGCCATTGCCGTCGAACTGATTGGAGTTCAAACCGCGGAAGTCACGGATTCGGGGCAAGGCCAAGGTGAGCAAACGGTCAGCGAATTCCCACATGCGATCGCCGCGCATGGTGACGTGGCAACCGATGGGCTGTCCTTCGCGAAGCTTGAACTGAGCGATCGACTTGCGAGCCTTGGTCACCTGAGGCTTCTGCCCGGTGATGAGGGTCAAATCGTTAATCGCCCCTTCTAATACCTTGGAGTCGTGAGCCGCATCTCCCACACCCATATTCACCACGATCTTGACCAGACCGGGGATCTGCATGACGTTGGCATAGGAGAATTGCTCGCGCATAGCCGGCACGATTTCGTCCAGATAGCGCTTCTTCAAACGGGGGGTCTGCTCTGCGGTAGCGCGAGCGAGCTGCGCAACCTTGATGGTGGATTCGCTCTTGCGTGCCATCAGATTTCCTTCCCGGTCTTGCGTGCGATGCGGATAGCGCGGGTGCCGGTGTACTCAGAACCGTCGGAACGCTTCTTGGTCACCTGCTCGCGGTTATAGCCCACGCGGGTCACGACTTCCTTATCTCCATCGCGCACAACCAACTGGACGTTGGAGACGTGAATCGGAGCTTCGGAGGTAACGATTCCACCCTTGCTGGTGCGTCCAGTATTGGGGTCAGCGAAATCGCGCACGTGGCGCTTCATGATGTTGACACCCTGGACGGTCACACGCTCTTTTTCGGGATAGACGGCGATGATCTCACCGACAACACCCTTGTCCTTACCTGCAATGACCTTGACGCGGTCACCCTTCTTGAGCTTCAACTCAGATCACCTCCGGGGCGAGCGAGACGATACGCATGAACTTCTTGTCACGCAGCTCACGGGCGACCGGTCCGAAGATACGGGTACCACGGGGTTCCCCGTCGTTCTTCAAGATCACCGCGGCATTTTCGTCAAATGCGATATAGGAACCGTCGGGACGACGATGCTGTTTCTTCGTGCGCACGACAACGGCTTTGACCACGTCACCCTTCTTGACGTTTCCACCAGGGATAGCGTCCTTGACGGTGGCGACGATCATGTCACCGAGGCCGGCGTAGCGACGCATGGAGCCTCCGAGAACACGGATGCACAAGATCTCCTTGGCACCAGTGTTGTCGGCGACCTTCAGTCGCGTCTCTTGCTGGATCATGTTTTCTCCTGTCTCACCGGTTCCCTTACAGGCCTAGTGAAACTCGATAATCCGCCTGGATTTTGCCAGACGGGGTGGTCATGGCGCACCGATTCCGGTGCTTTCACCCAGAAAAGGTCCCCTCGATCGCGCAGAGGATACAAGGGCACAGTCCTGGGCAACCCAACCAGGATAACCCAGTTGAGCCTGGAATAACAATCTGGCGTATAAGAGGATTCGCCTAAAAAATGGGGGTGAGGTAGTTAGACTACCCCACCCCGATATCAGATTATCTCGAGATCACTTCGCCTTTTCGACGACCTCGATCAAACGCCAACGCTTGGTGGCAGAAAGAGGACGAGTCTCCATGACGCGAACGCGGTCTCCCACGCCAGCCTCATTGGCCTCGTCATGAGCCTTCAACTTGGTGGTTTGGCTCATGACCTTGCCGTAAAGCTTGTGCTTCACGCGATCCTCAACTGCCACGACGATGGTCTTGTCCATCTTGTCGGAGACGACAAGACCTTCGCGGACTTTGCGTCCCGCACGTGCGGCTTCAGTAGTAGTGGTTTCGCTCATGCTTCAGCCTTCTGGTCGGGATCTTCAATAATGCCCTTCTCACGCTCGCTCAAGACGGTGTAGATACGGGCGATGTCCTTGCGGACCTCACGTAAACGAGCGGTGGAGGCAAGCTGTCCGGTCACCTTCTGGAAATTGAGGTTGAACAGCTCTTCTTTCAGCTCGGTGACGCGCTCACGCAATTCCTTGCCGGACAGTCCACGCAGCTCGGCTGCGTTCAATGCATTCTTCGCCATGATCAGTTCTCACCTGTTTCACGCTTGATAACGCGAGCCTTGAAAGGCAGCTTATGAATAGCCAGACGCAACGCCTCTCGGGCTACGTCCTCAGCTACACCGGACAGCTCGAAGACCACGCGACCGGGCTTGACATTGGCAACCCAGAACTCTGGGGAGCCTTTACCCGAACCCATACGGGATTCCGCAGGGTGCTTGGTCAGCGGACGGTCAGGGTAGACCGTAATCCACACTTTACCGCCACGGCGGATGTGACGGGTCATTGCGATACGGGCAGCTTCAATCTGACGGTTCGTCATATAGGACTGCTCAAGAGCTTGGATACCGAACTCACCGAAAGCGAGCTCAGTACCGCCCTTGGCAAGTCCGCGACGAGTCGGACGATGCTGCTTGCGGTATTTAACGCGACGAGGAATCAGCATATTCAGGCTCCTGCGTTCTCAGATGCAGCGCTGTTATCGGCGCTGGCAGCGGGTGCTTCGGACTTCTTGGCCTCTGCACGAGCGTCGTTCGCACGACGACGTCCGCGTCCTTCTCCACGTCCGGGACGACGGTTATTGCGTCCGCCGCGGGAAGGAGCCTGCTGACGTGCGGCCTTTTGGGCAGCGCGCTCAGCACGGGTACCGGTGACGTCGCCCTTATAGATCCAGACCTTGACGCCGATACGTCCGAAGGTGGTACGAGCCTCATAGAAGCCGTAGTCGATATCCGCACGCAAGGTGTGGAGGGGAACACGACCATCACGGTATCCCTCGGAACGGCTCATCTCAGCGCCGCCGAGACGTCCGGAGCACTTGACGCGAATACCCTTCGCACCGGAACGCATAGCCGACTGCTGGGCTTTACGCATGGCGCGACGGAAGGCAACGCGAGCTCCAAGCTGCTCAGCGATCCCTTGGGCAACCAGTTGAGCATCGGTCTCGGGGTTACGAACCTCGAGGATATTCAACTGAATCTGCTTGCCGGTGAGCTTTTCAAGCTCGGCGCGAACGCGCTCCGCCTCGGCACCATTGCGTCCGATCACGATACCCGGACGGGCAGCGTGAAGGAAGATGGTGACGCGCTCAGAACGGCGCTCAATCTCAATACGCGAGATGCCAGCACGCTCAAGGGTCTTGCGCAAATAGTCACGAACCTTGGCGTCCTCGCCGACGAACTCGGCATACTGCTTATCGGCATACCACCGGGCAGTGTGATCGGTGGTCACACCGAGGCGGAAGCCAATCGGGTTGATTTTCTGTCCCATGCTCAGGCCTCCTTTTCGCTGTGACGGGGCTCGACAACCACGGTGATGTGGCTGGCGCGCTTATAGATACGGCTTGCCGAACCCTTAGCTCGCGGACGAATGCGGCGCATGGTAACGCCTTCATCGACAAATGCCTGCGAGATATAGAGCTCGTCTGCATGAAGAGACTCGGTGTTTTCGGCGTTGGCGACGGCAGATGCAACGACCTTGTAGACAGGCTCGCTTGCGGCTTGCGGAGCGAACTTCAAGGTGGTCAGGGCATCTTTGACGTCCATCCCGCGAACGAGATCGACCACGCGACGAACCTTCATGGGGCTCATGCGGACGTGGCGGGCGATCGCGTAGGAGCCAGGCCGATCCCCGAGCAGGGCAAGGCGACGGCTGGGTCGCTCGTTGGTTTTGCTCATTGTTGAATCAGTTCCTTAGTCTTCCTGGCTCAGCGCCGGCGGCTCTTCTTGTCTTCCTTCACGTGGCCACGGAAGGTTCGCGTGGGTGCGAACTCTCCGAGCTTATGACCGATCATCGATTCGGTGATGAACACCGGAACGTGCTTGCGGCCATCGTGAACGGCGATGGTATGACCCAGCATGTCGGGCGTGATCATCGAACGACGAGACCAGGTCTTGATTACGTTATGGGTGCCTTTTTCGTTTTGAGCTTCGACCTTCTTGGCGAGATGCTCGTCAACGAATGGGCCCTTCTTTAAGCTGCGTGGCATGTGTGATCAGACTCCCAATCAGCGCTTCTTGCCGGTCTTACGGCGACGGATGATCAGCTTATTGCTGGCCTTCTTCTTGCTGCGGGTACGGCCTTCAGGCTTACCCCACGGGGACACCGGGTGACGACCACCCGAGGTACGACCCTCACCACCACCGTGCGGGTGGTCATGGGGGTTCATCACAACACCGCGGACGGTCGGACGAACGCCCTTCCAGCGCATACGTCCAGCCTTACCCCAGTGAATATTGGACTGTTCAGCATTGCCAACAGATCCAACAGTTGCACGGCAACGGACGTCTACCATACGCATTTCACCCGAGGGCATGCGCAAGGTTGCCATCTTGCCTTCACGTGCAACCAGCTGAATCTCAGCGCCAGCAGAACGAGCCATCTTAGCTCCACCACCGGGACGCATCTCCACAGCGTGGACGGTGGTACCGACGGGGATATTGCGAAGAGGAAGGTTGTTACCGGGCTTGATATCGGCCTCAGGACCAGCAACGACCTTCATGCCCTGCTTGAGTCCAGCGGGAGCGATAATATAACGCTTCTCGCCGTCCACATAGTGCAGCAGTGCGATACGGGCGGTACGGTTCGGGTCGTACTCGATGTGAGCGACCTTTGCCGGGACACCGTCCTTGTCGTAACGCTTGAAGTCGATAATGCGATAGGCCTGCTTGTGTCCACCGCCGATATGGCGAGTGGTAATGCGACCTTGGTTGTTGCGGCCACCAGTCTTTTTCTGGGGCACGAGCAACGACTTTTCCGGAGTCGAGCGCGTGACTTCAGAGAAGTCGGAGACGCTCGCACCGCGGCGACCAGGAGTGGTCGGCTTGTACTTGCGAATTGCCATTAGTCTCGTCGTTCCTTGTCTAGCTCGGCTCAGGCCACCGGGCCTTGGAAGATGTCGATGCGTTCTCCGGGCGCCACGCTAACGATTGCACGCTTCGTGTCGCTACGACGTCCGAGCCCAAAACGGGTACGGCGAGTCTTACCGGAGCGGTTCATCGTGTTGACGCTGACCACCTTAACCCCGAAGATCTTTTCGATTGCGATCTTGATCTGGGTTTTATTGGCTCGCGGATCCACGATGAAGGTGTACTTATTTTCGTCGAGGAGCTGGTAGCTCTTCTCGGAGACGACTGGCGCGAGAATGATATCGCGCGGATCAGTGATCTTGAAATCGCTCACTTCTGCTCCTCCTCAGCCTTCTTGTCACCTTTGGCGCCAGCGACGAATTTGTCGAAAGCGGCCTTAGTGAAGACGACGGCATCAGATACAACCACGTCATAGGCATTCAGCTGATCGTAGCTCAGTACGTGTACACCAGGGATATTGCGAACGCTCAGCCAGGCGTTTACATCGTCGCGTTCGAGCACCACGAGGTAGCGCACGAAATCGCCGAGAGCGCTCAACTGAGCCTGAGCTGCCTTGGTGGAGGGTTTGTCTCCAGCGGCGAGCTGATCGACCACGAAGATCAAATTCTCAGCTGCGCGATCGGACAAAGCTCCGCGCAAAGCGGCCTGGATCATCTTCTTGGGGGTGCGCTGGGCATAGCCATGAGGCTTTGGCCCGTGAGCGACACCACCACCAGTGAACTGGGGGGCGATGCGGTCACCATGACGAGCGCGACCGGTGCCCTTCTGACGCCACGGCTTAGCTCCCGATCCGGAAACCTCGCCACGGGTCTTGGTGGAATGGGTGCCACGGCGAGCAGCTGCCTGCTGAGCGACAACGACCTGATGGATCAGGGGAACGTTGACCTCGACACCAAAATAGGCGGCGGGCAATTCAACCGTTCCAGCCTTCTTACCCTCAGCGCTCAGCACATCGATTGTGTAGGACTCACTCACTTGGCATCACCCTTCTTGGCGGCGCTGCGAATGACACCGAGGCTTCCCTTATTGCCAGGAACAGCACCCTTGACCAGCAGGAGACCCTTCTCGGCATCTACTGCATGGACGGTCAAGTTCTGAACAGTGTGACGGTTTGCACCCATGCGTCCAGCCATGCGCAGACCTTTGAAGACCTTACCTGGGGTGGAGCATCCGCCAATCGAACCAGGCGAACGGTGCTTACGATGAACACCATGAGAGGCGCGCAGACCTTTGAAGCCATGACGCTTCATGACACCTGCGGTTCCTTTACCCTTGGTGATACCCGTCACATCGACGACGTCGCCATCAGCGAAAACGTCGGCAAGAATTTCTTGACCCACGGTGTATTCAGACGCGGCTAAGGTGCGAACCTCAACCAGATGCTTACGTGGGGTCACGCCAGCCTTCTCAAAGTGGCCAGCGGCAGGCTTGGTGACCGACTTGGCACGAATCGCACCGAAACCGAGCTGAACAGCGGAATAGCCGTCAGTCTCAGGAGTGCGGATCTGCGTAACCACACACGGCCCAGCCTGAATCACAGTCACAGGAACGACACGATTCTCGTCGTCCCACAATTGGGTCATTCCGAGCTTGGTGCCCAAAATCCCCTTTACGTTGCGTTCATTGCTCATGTTTTCAGGCCTCACGGAAGCTTGATCTCGATATCGACACCAGCCGGCAGATCGAGACGCATCAGCGAATCAACCGTCTTGGGGGTGGGGTCGAGGATGTCGATAAGCCGCTTGTGAGTACGCATTTCAAAATGCTCGCGGCTGTCCTTGTACTTGTGGGGCGAACGAATAACGCACCACACATTCTTCTCAGTCGGCAGCGGCACTGGGCCGGCGACTTTGGCACCCGTTCGGGTGACAGTGTCGACGATCTTTCGCGCCGACGAGTCAATGACCTCGTGGTCATAGGCACGAAGCCTGATGCGGATCTTTTGTCCCGCCACGGTTGTTCCTTCTACTCGTCCCTGCTACGTAATCCCGTAACCGGTTGGTTTAGGGGGACGACATCTGACAGTCAGGCACCACCGCGAATCCTTCGCGCTCTCTCGCCGCTGTTTAGATGTCGTATTGCCGGTCCCCGAGGTCGGGCGTGTTGCGTTTTCCAAGCCGATATCATCTCAGCGATTTCTTATCGGTGGACGCTGCTCTCACTCTCGGATCCCATCTCTGCCTCACAGGCAGAGACCAAGCAACCTGACCATTGTGACATAGTTCTGCTATCAGGTCAAACCATCGTCTGTGAGAAAAACGGCATGAAAAAAGGGATGCCTGGAGACGACATCCCTTTTAGCTTCTGCGGTCATCAGTAGTGGACGACAGCTACTGTCCCGATCGGAGCCCAATGCCAAATCCATTCGGCATTGCTCGGATCCATATTTATACATCCGTGGGAGCCGCCAGGACCGCTCCATCCGAAGTGGTCATGCCAAGGAGCGCCGTGAATAGCAATCGACCCTGTGATATAGCTCACCCACGGGACACCCGGAGCGACATAGGTAGTTCCATCCATATTCGTGCCGCGCATCGTCTGCGATTGATATTTCAGATAGACAGCGAATTGACCGGTCGGTGTTTCCATTCCAGGAGCGCCGGGAATGATACCCATAGGACCATTGACCACAGTTGCCCCCTCATAAGCGGTCAACATATTGGTGCTCAGATTGATATCTATCCACTTCTCCCCCACCGCAGCGGGATAGGCGAGATATTCAGCGCCAGGAGCGATATTGCGCTCAACAGTGACGATTTCAGCAGGTTGCTCTTGATAGCTGAGCTGACCAGAAAATTCCGCCTTTTCAGCAAATGCGTCGGCTAAGGCTTTGGCTTGTTCGTCCACATTGTTGGCTTGATATCCGGCACTTCCTTGAGAGACGACACGGATCTCTTCCCCACTAGGACGAACCCAACGCTCACCTTTGACCATCTCAACATTGGATTGCGAAGCCATATCGTTAACCCAGGATTGAATGGCGTCTCGATTAACCTCCACCTTGGCTGCAACAGGATCGATGGACAGCCATCCAGCTTTTTGAGCAGCCGAGGGAACCTGGTCGCCGATTCGCGTATTGAGGGTCATCGAAGCCCCCAGATATTCGTTAGCTTCCTTGACGATCTTCTCCGCCGCTTTATCATCGACCTTTGGATTGAGTTCAGTAATCTTCATCTCAATATTGGACGATGAGAGCGAGGCGGCAGATTCCTTGACTTTCTTCACCAATTCTTCGGGGACAACACCCTTACCCTTTTTGGAGGGATCAGCGATGAAGGTGGACTTCTCCTCATCAAAGCGGATTTGGGCGTCCGTTGCCGCTACTCCAACCCCATTGAGAAGATCGATAGCTGCCTTCTTGGAAGCCTTATCGTCCACCTTGATCGTCACAGGCACCTCGCGATCTTTCCACAGAGCTGAGAAACGCGAGCCAATGCGCTGATTGGGATTCAAAGCCTCGCGGACGATCGCCTCGGTATCGACAGACATACCCAAGTCCTTGAGCTTCTTCGTAGCGGTCATCTTGTCCGCGGTGATGGTGAATTTCATCCCATCAACCTTGTCTTTGATGAGCTGCTCGATCTGCGCAGCATCTTTACCCGTTAAAGATTCGCCAGCCAAGGTAACCCCAGGCAAAGCCCTGTTTGAGTAATGGGTAGCATAAGCAGTCGAGATGCCACCGAGCACAACCATGAGACCCGCCAAGACGGCGAGCGCAATTTTCATCCCCTTAGTCTTCATAGCGCCATCTATGCTAAGCCATAAGGGCTTAGATAAAAAATACAGAAATCCCATAAAAAGAAAAGATAAATTTAGTCTGAGAGAGATCTTAGAAGATCTATATTTTCCCCATATGCAATAGCGATAAGACCTATCCTCACCTCTTCTGTGTAAAAAGAAAGTAGTCGATCACTCAGATTTCTAAGCTCAACAGGCAATTTCATTATTTGATGAAGTTGACAGACTATACAAAGCAGTCCTTGGCTAGCGGTAGACATACCCAATCTTGAAAGGACGCCCCATGAGACGCCTTCTTTCCTTTATGGCGTGCCTTATCAGCTGCCTTATCGTCCTCACCTCATGCGGACATTCCACACCCGCCTCTGCGCCCTCAGCAGATGGAATCACCTTCACAGACGGAGTGGGACGCACCATCACTTTGGATAAACCCGTCACCAAAGCCGTTGTCGCCAGTCGGTATAACAATGAGCTCATCCGAGCTATGGGATCTATCGATAAAGTGATTGGCGTTGATACCAATACCGCTCAAGACCGCGTCTACTGGTCGCAATTCAATCCGGACGAGGTTATCGGCAAAGGGCAAAACGATCTCAACTATGAGAAGATCATCTCCCTCGCTCCCGAAGTGCTCATCACTCCAAAGAACAGCAGTTGGGAAACCGATATCGATAAACTCGCTCCCGCTGGTATCCAGGTGATCGTGGTCACTGGATGGGATACCGCCCATATGAGCGAACAGATCGATATTCTTGGCAAGGTATTCGGCAACGAGGAAGGAGCTCAAAAACTCTCTTCCTTCTTCACCTCAACGATGGACGCTGTGAAGCAACGCGTCTCCACGGTAGATCATAAGAAGACGATCTATTGGGAATATGGCGATGATTACAAGACCGCGGTTCCAGGAACCTCCAATGACGGCTGGCATCAAATGATGGTCTCAGCTGGAGGGGAAAATATCTTTGGCGATCCCAATCTTCCTTCCGATACGGTCGATCCTGAAAAGATCATCCAGGCTAACCCCGATCTGATCATGAAGGTTACATCTGGACATGCTCTGAAAAATACCGGTGTCTATACACCTCCGAGCGAGGAGGAATTCGCTCAGATCGCTGACGAGATGGCTTCACGACCTGGATGGTCTGATCTTACGGCTGTCAAAGATGGCAATTTCCATATCATCACTGGCTTCTGCGGTGGAGGTCTGGGAAAGATGATTGGAACTGTCTATACCGCTAAGTGGCTTTATCCCGACCAGATGAGCGATATCGATCCCGACCAGATCTTTGCAGAATGGATGTCGATGCAAGGATTTGATCAAGCCCCTGTCCACACCTACCGCTATAGCTCCACTCGATAAGCGGCGATGATATCTAGCTGTTCACCTTCTGCCTCCCCATCGACTGGGGAGGCAGAGCGTGCTCTTCATGCAATCCGTCTGGATTTTTGGCGCAAGATCTGCCTGATGGCCATCCTTTCCATCGTGACAGTACTCGTCTGCCTCTACTCGTCTTTCATCGGGGTGACAGACGTCCATCTTGCTCAGATCATCCACCGTTTCATTCCCATCTGGCCTTTGGGTGATTATCCTCCTCTCAGCGATTCTCAATGGGTAGCCTTTTCACTGATCCGCCTCCCACGCATCGCGATCTCGATTTTTGCGGGAGCAGCCCTGGCATGTTCCGGAGCGATCATGCAAGTCATTACCGCTAACGATTTAGCAAGCCCTTTTACCACTGGAATTGCCAATGCTGCCGCCTGCGGAGCCTCCTTGGCGATCCTGAGTGGAATCAGCCTATTCAGCTCTTTTCAATTGGCTACGATCCTGCTCGCCTGCATAATGGCAGGTCTATGCTCCATCGCCGTTTTCGCTATCGCGTCAATCCGCCAAATGGGCAGACAGACGATCGTCTTGACGGGTATCGCCTTCAGCTATCTCTTTGCTGCGATCAGCGCAGCCATGCAATTTATCGCTGATGAAAGAGAGCTATCTTCGATCGTCTCATGGACCTTCGGCAATGTGGGAGCAGCCTCCTGGCCTCAAATTTGGATTCTTGCGAGCGCTGTCGCCATCTGTTCAGCAATCGCCATGGTCAATGCTGACCGCTACACATTGATTTCCACTGGAGAAGATGCTGCCCGCGGAATGGGAGTCGATGTGGTCTCCCTTCGCCGTTTAAGCGCCATCATGATTACCATCTTGGCTTCGATCACCGTCAGTTTCACTGGGGTAATCGGCTTTGTAGGTTTGGTCGCTCCCCATCTAGCTCGCATGACGGTGGGTCATCACTATCGATACACCTTGCCTACTTCCTTAATTATGGGTGCTCTTCTTGTGGTAAGCGCCGATACCATCGGACGAACGATCGTCTCTCCGGCAATCATCCCGGTGGGAATCGTCGTCTCCATCATCGGAATTCCTTTCTTCATCGGGCTCATCATCCACCGTCAGGATCACTGATGCTAAGCGTGAAAAATCTGTCGTTTTCCTATCGCAAACAACGAGGAGCTAACGATTCACACCTTCTGCTAAAGTCGATCAATCTCGACGTCACGAGGGGAGAATTTGTCGTTCTCATCGGAGCTAATGGAGCGGGAAAATCCACTCTTATCAAGATGATGTGCTCTGTCTTAAAACCCGATAGCGGAACGATCTATCTCGATGGGCGCGATATACAATCCATGTCTCGATATGAACGTTCCCGCAAGATCGCCTATGTCCCCCAAGCGATCAATGACGACCAATGCCGCCTCAGCGTCTATGAGGTTGTCGCCCAAGGTTTAGATAGGGCTCTCTCCCGCACGCAACGATCTCGCTGGGATGCCGTTCTTACAACCTTAGAAGAGGTGGGTTTAACACGATATGCCACCACGCCTCTTCATAGGCTCAGCGGTGGAGAACGTCAACGCGTGTGGATCGCTCGAGCTTTGATTACCCACAGCGATTATCTGATTTTAGACGAACCGATCAGCGCTCTGGATATGAAATATCAGGCTCATATCATGGGATTTTTACGCTCGCTCGCCCATGAAGGACGAGCGGTTCTAGCTATCGTCCACGATATCAATGTGGCAGCTGGTTTTGCCGATCGCATAGCTCTTGTCCACCAGGGACATATCGTCGCTTCAGGATCAGCTTGTCAGGTGATGACCAGCGAAGTGCTCAGCGATATCTATCGCACACCGATCGATATCGTCCAGGTCAATTCTCGCCCAATCGCTTTGACCTGGCCTGAGGATCAGGAGGCAAGATAATCGCGGAATCGTCGCAGACGATTCATCGTCGATTCCTTACCCAAGATCTCCAAGGATTCAAAGAGCGGCGGAGAGACCTGTTCACCGCTGACAGCTAGACGCACCGGCCCGAAAGCGAATTTCGGCTTGATCTCCAGCTTCTCGACCAGCTCGCTGCGCAAAGCTGCCGAGATGGACTCAGCCTCCCAAATCGGGCAGGCATCCAAAGCTGCGATAGCGGCAGCGATGACTTCGGGAGCGTCCTCTCGTAATTTGGAGACAGCCTTCGGATCGAAATCGTATCCATCATCGTCTACGAAGAGTGAATGCAATTTACCAAGAGCTTCATTTAAGGTGACCATTCTCTCTTTGATAAGAGGAGTCGCCATGCGGACGATATGCTCTTTACCCTCGTGGATCTCATTCCACTGACCGATCATTTTTGCTTGATCGATGATACGTTGAGCCAACTCTTCATCGCTTAACGCACGAATATAGTGCCCGTTGAGCCAGTCGAGTTTTTTCACATCGAAGATAGGGCCAACCGTCGAAATCTTCGACCAATCAAAATCCGCAACGAAATCATCAAAGGTTGAGATCTCTTGATCTCCGTCTTTGGGCGGGTAAGCCAGCAGCTGCAAGAAATTGCGCAAGGCTTCGGGAAGGTAGCCTTCCTCTTTAAACCAGCTCAGGCGAGCAGCAGGGTTTTTACGCTTGGAGATCTTGGATTTATCGGCATTGCGCAATAGGGGCATATGAGCAAATTGAGGTTCTTCCCATCCCAGCCAGCGGTAGAGAAGACGGTGCTTAGGAGTGGACGAGATCCACTCTTCTCCACGGACGACAGTGGTGATCCCCATGAGATGATCGTCCACAACCACAGCCATGTGATAGGTGGGGAACCCGTCCGCTTTCAAAATGACCTGATCGTCTGGGCGCGGCGCTTTCACCTCACCTCGGATGAGATCGTGAAAACTCAATTCCACATCGTCGGAGATAAGCATCCGCACCACCGGATTCGGCGTAAATCCAGGCAGTTTCTCCCTTTCTTCTCTCGTCATGCCATAGCACAGACGGTCATATCCGGTGACCGATTGTTTAGCGGCTTCCTGTTCGGCTCGCATCTGCTTGAGGCGCTCCGATGAACACCAGCAATAGTAGGCATGCCCGTCAGCGATCAACTGATCGATATAGGGCTGATAGGTGTCAAGACGCTGAGATTGTTTATAGGGAGCATAAGGACCGCCATGACGCGGGGATTCGTCTGCATCCAATCCCAGCCACGCTAAAGTGTCGTAGATCTGTTCTTCCGATCCTTCAACGAGACGGTTCTGATCGGTATCTTCAATACGCAAGACGAAGGCTCCGCCCGTCTTACGTGCCCATGCTTTATCGAAAAGAGCCATATAGGCGGTTCCGACATGAGGGTCGCCGGTTGGAGAGGGTGCAACACGCGTTCTGGCAGCTTGATTCACGTCGTCCCATTTTACTTGAGGGGAGGAGGTGAAAGCACATGGACGAAGTCTGCGCCCTCAACCCTCAAGGTCGACCTCTACTTCAGACTTCCTCTCCTTCCCAAAGAAATAGACAAAGAACATTGATTTACCGTAAACCGATTGCAGTAAATATATAATTGCCTTTGATTAAAGTGGGGTAAATTTTGTTGAAATCTCTATCACTTTTTCAGAGCATGAGTGAGAGATTCTCATATCTTCTCCCGAGCAAATTACAGTGACGCCCGTCTAGATAGTGGCAGGTCTCTGCCCTTCTTATCTAGACATACGGATCGATGCGCCCTGTGCACATCGCTGAAAGGAAAGAAGAGCAGATGAAACAATCCGCGCGTTACAGCACGGTAGCTGCTGCGATAGCTATCACGCTGAGCTTCCCCTTAGCGGGGATGAGCGTTGGCGCCTACGCGGAAGGAACACCTGATTCCCCTGCCGCGACAGTCCAACCAGCTCCCGATGCCTTCCAGGTTGATATTCCGTCCACTGTCTTGGTTAAAGATGGAGATAAGTTAACCATCACAGCCACAGCGGAAGGAGCCGAGAAATTCACATGGGCCAAAGGAAATAAGGATGCCAAAACCTGGACGGATCTAGAAGCGAAGGATTCTTCTGGGCAGTCCGTCTACTCCAAAGAAAAGGCATCCGCTGACGATTCAGCGGCATACCGAGTGATCGTCACCAAAGGCGAGCAACAAGTAGAAAAGACCTTGCTTGTCCATGTGATTCCCTCCTCAGTTGCAGTCGACGGGGAAACGACTGTCGCCGAAGGCGCTAAAGTGACATTATCCGCATCGGCATTGAGCGTTGCCGGGGTGAATCCGGAATATACCTGGGAATATTCCTCCACCCAAGTTGGCGATTATCAACCCACTCAAGCTCCTGTGACGATCAATGGAAATACGTTGTCTATCGAGTCGGCAACAGCAGATCAATCGGGTTTCTATCGAGCCGTCGCGATCTATCGATTCGATGACGCCACCCCCGATCATCTGGCGGTGACGAGCAAACCTGTCGAGCTCACCGTAAAGAAGTCGGATGCTACAGCTCCTTCTATTACGACCCAACCCGCCAACACCACAGTCGAGAAGGGGAAAGACGCCACCTTTAGCGTCGTGGTCGATGGCGCTTCGTCTACCTCCCTTAGCTATGAATGGTGGATGAGCAAAGCGGACGATTCCGATGCTCGCAAGATCGAAGGCAATGAGACCGCTTCGACCGCTCAGCTAAAGGTTGACGCCGTCGCCAATGACATGGACGGATGGAAATTCTGGGTAGTCATCACGGACGATCAAGGCAAGCAACTCACCTCTGAAAAGGCAGTCCTTTCATTGGCAGGCTCTGACAACCAGCCAGGTGATACCCCTTCTACCCCATCAGCCTCAGCAGATTCCAGCTCTGACAGTTCAGCAGGTAGTGAGGAAGAAAAGCCCGCTCCCTCGGAGTCATCGGCCAACGAATCGGCTTCTAGCACATCACCATCGGCTAGCAAGCCTGCTCCAGATAGCACAGACGATACTGCTCAAAGTGGACCGCGTATCGCCGATGACGGCCAACCTCTTGATGCCACCGTTCTCGAAGGCCAACCGGCAAGTTTCTCGGTGACTATGGCTGACGAAGGGGACTATACCTATCAGTGGCATTCGCAATATAAGGGAGCGACGCTCTCTATCGATCCGTCCAATACTCCCAGCGCGGTGACAGCGGATTTGACCGTCGCTAATCCCACCGTGGATATGGACGGAATGGTCTACTGGGTGGAGATCACAGATGCCAATGGGCATACCACGACGTCGGCTAAAGCGACCTTGCATGTCAATGCCGCCCCCGATGTGAAAATTCTGACCGATCCCGTTGATGTCACCGCACCCATTGGCGGACAGGCAACCTTTACCGTCGAGGCTCAAGGCAAAGGGTTGACCTATCAGTGGTGGTGGCGTAGCAGCGCTACCGGTCTCGATGAAGCCCAGATCGACAATCCGACCGCTAAGAGCGATTCTCTCACTCTCGAGAATATCTCTGCCGATTGGGATGGACGCGAGATCTGGGTTGTGGTGACCAACGCTGATGGGGATTTCGTCGTCTCCTCAGTGGCTCGTCTCCATATCGGTGAGGTACGCGAAGCCACACCAGCTTCTTCTACTGACAAGGCGAAGACCTCCCCTGCCTCGTCCAAACCGAATGGATTGCCTAAGACGGGTGAGTCCGCTCCTGCAAATTCAACAGCAGCTATCCTCGTTGCCCTTGCAGCAGCAGGTTCTATCCTCAATAGACGTCGTGACTGATCTATAGATCACACAGGGGTCTTGAAGTTCTTATTTCAAGACCCCTTTTCATTTCTATGTGAATGAGATTTAGGCTCCAGGCGTCCACGTCAACAAACGGATCAATATCCATAGCGAGGCAATGACGGCAGCGATCATGATAAAGATCACACAGATAAGGATCGCCCCCGCCCCCACCAGATAGAGACGTGATTGTCGATGCGTCCTCTCCCGATTCTCAAGAGCTTCGGAAAGCAGATGCACATTTTTACGGTTAGCTCGATGAGCGATGTCGAGAAGATCACCCACACCAGGGATCAAACCGAGAAGAATATCGATCCCGACATTGAGAGCCATACGTGTCAGTACCGTCAGCGGGATTCTATTCCTGATGGCGTCGATGAAGATGACCGTAGCTACCGCGGCGGTAGCGCTATCACCGATACCAGGGATTAAACCGATCAAAGCATCGAAACCGACCCTAATACGCGTCCCTGGAATGCGAATGAGATCGTCCATGAGCCAAGAGAGACGACGCGATGCGGACGAAACCTGTGGATGAAGAACAGTTCCTTCGAGGATCGGCTCATCTGCTCGATCCTGTAAAGGAACGTCACGATTGCTATCAGACACCCCTACATGCTAGTCGCTCGGATGCCAGAAACGATTCTGCACACCCGAGCGACACCGCATATATCATTGATTCTTTCTACTTGGAGCTTTCAGCTTCTTCTGCATAGAGCTCAGCCCGATGCATTTCGACAGCCTCACGGGCTCTATCCCTTTCAGCATCGAAATCAAAGGTATCGGTCTCACCATATTTACGCTTGAGAACCTGGAAGAGAGACCACATGAAGATGAACCAAATCGGAGCCGCCATCAAAGCGATACGCGAGGCCTGATCGAAGCACAAGAAAACGACGATCACAGCGAAGAAAGCTAAGGTCGCCCACGCCATGAAAGCCGAGCCAGGCATCTTGAACTTGGATTCTTGATGGCGTTCGGGGAATTTCTTCAAAAAGGCTAAATAACACACCATGATCAAGCCCCAGACGGTCAGATAGAGAACTGACGAGATACCTGCAATGAGGTTGAAGGCATCCATCACCGTCTTGGACATGACGACTAAGGGAATCGCAGGTGAGATACAGATACCCGCCAAAACGATGGTATTGAGAGGAACGTGATGGGAGCTCAGCTTGGCGAAGGGAGCCGGAGCATTCTTCTCACGAGCCAGACCGTACATGATGCGTGATGTCGAGAAAACACCTGAATTCGCAGAGGAAGCCGCCGAGGTCAACACCACGAAGTTGATGACGTGGAAGGCCGCCATGATGCCGATGAATCCAAACATCTCGACGAAGGGGCTGATCGTCGGATCGATCATATCCCACGGCTGCACCGACATGATGATACCGAGAGCGAGGATATAGAAGACCAAGACACGAGCCGGAATGGCATTGATTGCTTTGGGCAGATTGTGTTCAGGATCAGCGGTCTCTGCCGCTGCTGTACCAGCCATCTCCGTCCCCTGGAAGGAGTAAATCGCGATCTGGAAACCGCCGATGAATCCCATCATCCCTTTGGGGAAGAATCCTCCTCGATCCCACAAGTGGGTGATCGAAGCTGCTGGAGCACCTGCCACATCGGGTTGGAAAGAGGTGATGATCAAAAAGCCACCGATCAAGATCAAGGCGATGATCGTGACGATCTTAATCATGGCAAACCAGAATTCCAGCTCGCCGAAAAGTTTAACGGCGACCGCATTCAATCCGCACAAGACGAGCACGGTGCACAACGCTGGAATCCACTTGGGAAGGTCGGGGAACCAGACCTCTAGATAGCCGCAGATCGCGATGGTATCGGCGATACCGATGACGATCCAGCACATCCAATAGGTCCAGCCGATATAGAAACCAGCCCACTTACCGAGAAGATCGGTAGCGAAGTCAGCGAAGGATTTATAGGCAAGATTGGAAAGCAGCAACTCCCCCATCGCCCTCATGACGAAGAAAAGGAAGAAGCCGATGATTGCATAGACGAGGATAATGGACGGACCTGCCACATTGATGGTGCGTCCGGAGCCGAGGAAAAGACCCGTACCGATAGCACCGCCGATGGCGATGAGTTGAAGATGACGGTTTTTCAGCTCGCGCTTGAGCTGAAGATCACCGCCATGAGACGTTGTTTGAGCTGTCATCTAGGAGCTCCTTTGGTCGATATATATCGATCAGCTACAACACTGTAGCTGCGAGGTGAGCAAGTGGCCATCTTGCTAGAGGTAAAGGACGGTGCTGGTAGATACCAGCACCGTCAACGTTTTCACTTCAAGGATTCATATGTGCGAGTCTCAATACCGAGGGCTTCACCCACAGCGGCGGTGAACAGATCGCCATCATGAGTGGTGAGTCCCTTCGCCAATTCCGGACGAATCTCACATGCTTTCTGCCAACCTTCGTCCGCCAATAATGTGCAATAGCGCATCGTGGCATTGGTCAAAGCATAGGTCGAGGTGAAGGGAACCGAACCGGGCATATTGGCTACGCAATAGAAGATCGAATCGTGAACCTTAAAGATCGGGTCGTCGTGAGTGGTCGGATGGGAATCTTCGAAACATCCACCCTGGTCGATAGCGATATCGACCAAAACCGAACCAGGCTTCATCTTGGAGACGGTCTCATTGCTCACCAGATGCGGAGTCTTTGCACCTGGAACAAGAACAGATCCGATCACCATATCGGCGTGAGCGCAAGCATCTTCAACGGCGAAAGCAGAGGAGAATTCAGTGCGAATACGTCCGCCGGAGACCTCTTCGATATAGCGCATACGAGCTGGATTGACATCATAGACGGTGACATGAGCACCCATACCGGAGGCAACTTGAGCGGCACACAGACCAGCCACACCGCCACCGAGGACGATCACATTGCCTTTGCTCACGCCAGAAGCGCCACCGAGAAGAACACCACGTCCACCGTGGAATTTCAACAGAGCATCCGCGCCCACCTGGACGGAGAGACGTCCAGCGATCTCGGACATCGGAGCCAACAAAGGCAAGGAGTTGTCAGGCATCTGCACGGTTTCATAGGCAATCGAGGTGACCTTGCGCTTCATGAGCTCTTCAGTCAAGGCACGATCAGCTGCCAGGTGAAGATAGGTAAAGAGGAAAAGGCCTTCGTGCATCTTGTCATATTCGGATGCAATCGGCTCCTTGACCTTAAGAATCATCTCAGCATCGTCCCACACCTGCTGGGCGGTGTCGATGATGCGGGCTCCAGCGCGCTCGTATTCGCTATCAGGGATAGCCGAACCCTCACCAGCTCCCTTTTGTACCATCACATCATGTCCATGTTGGACGAGAGCATGAACACCCGCAGGGGTGATAGCGACGCGATACTCGTTATTCTTGACCTCGGTAGGGATACCTACTCGCATGTCTTCTCCTTCGAAAACGTGTCCCCTTCTTCCTCGAAGGGAACGGATGACTTCATAATAAGAAGTAGCGCTAATCAAAGCAAATACGAAAATTTTTCCTATGACGTCAGACAAATAACGGCAGAAATTCTACAACTCGCTTTATTTGACGGAAAGTTTGGGTCTTTATTTTCTACAAAATTCCTTGACAGAGGATATTTATATTTCTTCCATTTAGTAAAAATAGCCAGATGAGACCCATCATGAACCACCTAGGGCTAAAGTGAGTTGCTGGAATGACTATCGTTCACCACGGCAAGGAGAGATATGCGCCCAGCGGGCATTCGGCCTCTTTGGCAAGAGATCGACCTCAACCAACTCGCAACCAATATGCATACCTTGCGCACCCTGGTTGGCTCCGATATCGCTATCGCTGCCGTCGTTAAAGCCAATGCCTACGGACATGGAGCTGTCGATATCGCTCCTGTTCTATTGGATAACGGCGCCGATGCCTTAGCTGTTTCCTTCATCGATGAAGGGATTGAACTTCGCCGTTCTGGCATCTCCTCCCCCATCCTTCTACTCGGATATACCGATCCCGACCAATTCGACGCCATTATCGAATGGAATCTTCAACCGACGATCTACTCTGTCCAATCAGCTCGCCTTCTCGCCGCTCGTGCTGCCGCACAAGGCAAAGAAGTCTCCATTCACATCGCAATCGATTCAGGGATGAACCGAGTCGGTTTTTCTACCACAGAGGAATCTATCGAGCAGATCAGCACTATTACCTCCCTCCCATCTATCCGACTTGAGGGGATCTTCACCCATTTCGCAAGCGCGGATGAGAGCGATCAAAGCTATTCGATCCATCAATATGAGCGATTCCAATCGGTTATCGATGCACTTGAGCAACGAGGTATTCGTCCGCGACTGCGCCATGCAGCCAATTCCGCTGCCACCATCGGTTTTGAGATCTCTCGGCTCGATATGGTGCGTTTAGGAATCGTCCTCTATGGCGACTACCCTTCCTCCATTTTCTCAGCCGAACAGGTGGATCTGAATCCGGTAATGACCCTTAAATGTCTTATCACTCATATCCACACGATCGAACCTGGAGAGACGGTAAGTTATGGACGCACATTCACCGCTCAACGCACAACGCAGGTCGCCACACTACCCGTTGGATATGCGGACGGATATCTTCGTTCCCTATCAAATAAAGCTGAGGTTCTCGTCCACGGACATCGCGCCCCTGTGATCGGAACGATCTGCATGGATCAGATGATGATCGACATCACCGATATCGATGATGTTTCCATCGGAGATGAAGTGGTGTTGATCGGCTCCCAAGGAGATGACCGCATCACCACAGCGGAATTGGCATCTCATGCCTCGACAATTCCCTATGAATTGCTGTGCGCTCTTGCCGATCGCGTTCCACGTGTCTATTTACGCGATGGCCAGATCGCCAAGATCGTCAATTATCTCTTGGGATAGATTTTCTTCCCGATAACCCACCAGCATGAGCTAACAATTTTATCTGGAAAAAATTTTCACATAATAAAAAGCTGGCTCACCTTGAAGGTGAGCCAGCTTTCGTTGCGATCAATAGATCACTTGTTGATCTTGGTCACACGACCGGCGCCGACAGTGCGTCCACCCTCACGGATGGCGAACTTGAGGCCTTCTTCCATAGCGATCGGCTTCTGGAGGACGACCGACATGTCGGTATTGTCGCCAGGCATAACCATCTCGGTGCCCTCGGGGAGGGAGACGGTGCCGGTGACGTCGGTGGTGCGGAAGTAGAACTGCGGGCTGTAGTTGGAGAAGAACGGCTTGTGACGGCCACCCTCTTCCTTGGTCAGCACGTAGACGCTGCCCTCGAACTCGGTGTGAGGAGTAACGCTACCCGGCTTGGTAACGACCATACCGCGCTCCACGTCATCCTTCTTGGTACCGCGGAGAAGCAGACCGACGTTGTCGCCAGCCTGGCCCTCATCGAGGATCTTGCGGAACATCTCAACACCGGTAACGGTGGTGGTCTGAGTGGGAGCAAGACCGACGATCTCAACGGACTCACCAGTCTTGACCATACCGCGCTCGATACGGCCGGTCACAACGGTGCCACGACCGGTGATGGTGAAGACGTCCTCAACAGGCATGAGGAAGGGCTTGTCGGTGTCACGCTCGGGCTGGGGGATGTACTCGTCCACAGCGTCCATGAGCTCGATGATGGAGTCAGCCCACTTCTCGTCACCATTCATGGCGGGGAAAGCGGCGACGCGGACAACGGGGCAGTTATCGCCATCGAAGTCCTGCTCGGAGAGAGCCTCGCGAACTTCCATCTCGACAAGCTCGATGAGCTCATCGTCATCCACCATGTCGCACTTGTTGAGGGCGACAACGATGGCGGGAACGCCGACCTGACGGGCGAGGAGGATGTGCTCGCGGGTCTGAGGCATGGGACCGTCAGTAGCGGCGACGACGATGATCGCGCCATCCATCTGGGCCGCAC
>JAEZYG010000065.1 GCA_023419175.1 Actinomycetes bacterium | reverse complement strand
CTCCTGCACAGGCTGCTTCAAAGATCGTCTTATGAGCAAGAGCGGTGTCGAGAATATCGTCCGGTGTGGGAACTCCCAGACGAGGAGCTGTCAAGGCATGGACATCCCAGAAAGCTTCTGTGAGCTGTCCGAAAAGACGATTGTCCAAAACCCCTAACAGACGGGAATGGAAGAGGCGATCCTGTTCGGGGAAGGAGTGTCCAGCGCGAGCTTTGCTTTCCATGATGGCGATGGTCTTACGAAGCTCGGGATCGTCTTTCCCGCTCCAGGCTTCCACGACCTGTTCACTCAAAGCCAGATCGAGAGCCAATCTGAGCTGGACGATATCGCGCAGAGCAGCAAAATCATCCCCAGGGTTGACCATGCCACGAAAGACGAGGGATTCGACCATCGGTTGCATCGAGATCTGTCCGACGAACATGCCATGACCGTGGCGGACTTCGACAATATCCAAAGCTGCCAGGGTGCGAACCGCCTCCCTCACACTGGAACGCGAGACAGCGAAATATTCGCACATCTGCGATTCTGTCGGTAGGGGATCTCCGGGCTGAAGGTTCTTGTGAAGGATATAGTCCTTGATCGCTGCAATCGTGGACGCAGCTTGAGTCGTCGTCCTTCCCGAATGGGAGAAGGTGATCATTGAATGGTCCCTCCGAAGGTTGTGCTCATGCCGCGGACTTCGCTGCCCGCCTCTTCATTCGGTAAGTGGTGTACGTTATCCGCTCACCTTGAGTGTGCGGATAACCATGTAGACATTCTATCAGCAGGTCTTGGTAAACGAGAGGAGTGTCTTAGCGTGCCCCGCATCCACATCCGCCGCATCCGCATCCGCCACCAGCTGCTGAGCCAGATCCCAAGTCGATAAATTGCGGACGTTGAGATTCCAACCAGATCTGGTCGAGAGCTTCGACGAAAGTATCGGCTTCTTGGACTCCGGTGATGAGATATTGATTGTTGACCACGAAAGCTGGCACCCCGGCGATTCCCACCTCGATGGCATAGGACAGCTCGGAACGCACCTGTTCTAAATAGTCCAAACCTGCCAAGACAGATCGCACTTCATCGCTATCGAGACCCACCTCGTCGGCTAGAGAAAGTAGCGTCTCAGTGTCGCTAAGAGCCAGTCCGTCTGTGAAGAACGCCTTGAAAAGTCGGGAACGCATCTGTTCTCCACGTCCCTTTTCCTCAGCGAATTTAATAAGGCGGTGGGCATCTGTGGACGAGCAGATCAGCGCATCTCGATTGAAGTCAATACCGTGTTCAGCAGCTCTGCGGGCGATCTCATCCATCTGAGTGGAGATCTCATCCAAGCTGCGCTGATGCATTGTTGCTAGATGGGAGGCAAGATCTTTCGGTTCCGCTCCAGCTTCAGGATTGAGCTCGAAACTATGCCAGAAGATCTCGGTCTCTTCGCTGTGATCGAAAAGACTGAGAGCTTTTTTCAGCTCACATGCTCCCAGATAGCAGTACGGACAGACTACATCAGCCCAAACGTCAATTCTCATAACCTCATTTATAGCAACCGAATGGTGAAGATCGCTTCACCAAGACCGTGTGGACGCTTTTGCCCAGTTCAATCACCTCTTCTGTAGACTATGTATGCAACGCCAACTATGGCGGCGTTGCTCGTCGTAGAAAGGGCAATGGACTATGCCAGGCATCGTCGTCATCGGCACCCAATGGGGAGATGAAGGGAAAGGCAAGGCAGTAGATGCCTTGGGGGAGAGCGTGGACTATGTCGCACGCTATTCCGGTGGCAATAACGCTGGACATACCGTCGTCGTCAACGGGGAAAAATTCATCATGCACCTTTTGCCGGCTGGTATTTTGAACCGCAATGCCCAGACGGTAATCGGCAACGGTGTCGTGGTCGATTTAGAAGTTCTCTATCACGAATTGGACGGATTAGCTGCCCGAGGAACTCACGTCAATCACCCCTTGATGAGCGCTAACGCCCATATCATCACCCCTTATCACCGCACCCTCGATAAGGTCACGGAACGATTTGCGGGAAAGAAACGTATCGGTACCACCGGACGGGGGATCGGGCCGACCTATTCCGATAAGGTCAATCGCATCGGTTTGCGTATGGGCGATCTGCTCGATGAGGAGCTTCTCCACGAAAAAGTCGTTGCTTCCCTCGAACAAAAAAATCAGATCCTGGTCAAAATCTTTAATCGTCGTGAGCTGAATGCCGATCAGATCACTGAAGATCTTCTCTCCTATGCGCATAGAGCGAAGCCCTATATCGTGGACGCTTCACGGATTCTCAACGAAGCTCTCGATCGCAATCAGGTAGTTCTCTTTGAAGGTGCTCAAGCTCACCATCTCGATGTCGATCACGGAACATATCCCTATGTCACCTCTTCCAATCCAACGTCGGGGGGAGCGTGCACTGGAACAGGCGTAGGACCGACTCGGATCGACCGTGTGATCGGCATCGCCAAGGCGTATACCACCCGTGTGGGAGAAGGGCCTTTCCCGACGGAATTATTCGACGAAGACGGCGAGATGCTGCGTCGCAAAGGTGGAGAGTATGGTGCGACGACAGGACGTCCGCGTCGATGTGGATGGTTCGATGCTCCTGTGGTCGAAGTGGCTGCCAAAGTCAACGGATGTACCGATATCTTCTTGACTAAACTGGATATCCTTTCCGGCATCGAACAGATTCCGGTCTGTGTGGCATATGAGATCGACGGACATCGTTGTGATGTATTTCCCATGACTCAATCTGAATTGGCTAAAGCGACACCAATCTACGAGATGGTTCCTGGGTGGAGTGAAGATATCAGTACAGCGCGCACTTTCGATGAGCTTCCACCGCAATGCCAAGACTATGTTCGCTATCTGGAACAGCTCATCGGATGCCGTATTTCGGGTATCGGAGTAGGACCTGGACGAGAAGAATCCGTCAGCATTCATCCGTTGATCTGACTATCTATCGAAAGATATGCAGATGAGGATCGAAGAGGAGATCGCGTGAGCATTCCCAATATATTGGCGACTCGCTATGCCAGTGAAGAGATGAAAAAGATCTGGTCGCCTGAGGGCAAGATCTCAGCTGAGAGACGATTGTGGATCGCCGTTTTGGAAGCTCAACGCGATCTGGGAGTCGAATTTGGTGGAGATGATCCCGATCGTGTCATTGAGGATTATCGACATGTGGTCGATCAGATCGATCTGGAATCGATCAATAGACGTGAACGGGTGACCCGTCATGATGTCAAAGCTCGTATCGAAGAATTCAATGCTCTCGCCGGATGGGAACATATCCATAAGGGGATGACGAGTAGGGATCTGACGGAAAATGTCGAGCAGATGCAAATTCTGCACGCTTTGACACTCATACGTTCTCGCCTTGTCGCCGCCTTAAGCCGATTGGCTTCACATGCGTTGCGCTATGCGGATCAACCCATAGCTGGGCGTTCCCACAATGTTGCAGCCCAAGTGACCACCTTGGGTAAACGCTTCGCCACCATTGCGGACGAGATGCTCATCGCCTATCGCAGAATCGATGAATTGGTTGCTCGTTATCCTGCGCGCGGTATTAAAGGCCCTGTTGGAACCGCTCAAGATATGCTCGATCTGCTCGGTGGCGATAGTGCCAAACTCGCCGAGTTGGAAAAGCGCGTGGTGCAAGGTCTTGGTTTTCATCATGTGCTGACATCTACCGGACAGATCTATCCGCGTTCGCTTGACTTCGACGTTCTCTCAGCTCTCGTCCAGGTGGTCTCCGCTCCCAGCAATCTGGCGACCTCTATCCGGTTGATGGCGGGATGCGAATTGGTCACTGAAGGTTTCAAAGAGGGACAGGTGGGATCGTCTGCCATGCCTCACAAGATGAATACAAGAAGCTGTGAAAGAGTCAACGGTTTAGCGGTTGTCGTACGCGGATATTTATCGATGGTCTCTGAACTGGCGGGAGATCAGTGGAATGAAGGAGATGTGAGCTGTTCTGTGGTCAGGAGGGTTGCTTTAGCGGATGCCTTCTATGCAGTAGACGGCGTCTTCGAAACTCTTCTGAGCGTCTTGGATGATTTTGGAGCCTATCCTGAAGTGATCTCGTCGGAGCTAAGACGCTATCTACCATTTTTGACCACGACCAAAATTTTGATGGCGGCGGTCACAGCTGGTATCGGACGTGAGGAAGCTCACGAGATCATCAAAGATAATGCTGTCAAAGCAGCCTTGGCGATGCGTGAATGCGGGCATGGCGAGAACGACCTTTTCGATCGTCTCGTAGAAGACGGGCGTTTAGGTTTGTCAAGAGAGGAATTAGATGAGCTCATCGCATCTCCGCTGGAATTGAGCGGAGATGCTGAACGTCAGATCAACGATGTGATAGCTCAGATCGCTCCAATCATCGATCGCTATCCAGATCAGGCGTCCTATCGTCCAGGGGCATTGCTGTAAAAGTCGTTGAGCATGATGGCGACCTGGTGCAAGCTGGAATCTTTACATTCAAAGGTCACCCAGGAGGTATCGACCCTCTCATCACGTTGCCAGCTTTGAGCTCTGGCAATGGCGGTATCGAAATAGGCGCCTATCTGATCTCCGTTGCCCAGTTGTATAGCCCACGGAATCAGGGAAGAAAACTGTGCGCAGATCGATGCTAGACAGATCTGTTCAGGGCGCATATGAACCAGATGAGTGCGCAAAGCTGCGATGGAACGCTCAACAGCTCGTCCGCTCTCGGTAATTCTGCGTCGTTGTCGTCCGTGAGAGGCGAGGATTAAACCGGCAGCGATCATCAATAGCCCCCCGATCACCCCTCGGAAGTCGTGGATAGCCAACCAGCTAATCAACATGGACGCGCTGACGAGCAATCCGAGAATGACCACGAGTGAACCGATCCACCCCCAATGGGAATAGGTGAATCTCTTTCCTTGGGCAAACCAGCCGAGATCGGCGATATCGGATTCGATAAGCCGCTCAAATTCTTTGAGACATTTCGAGCGCACCTGCGCATAATCGATAGACGTGTGCTCATCGCCAGCGAGATAGACAAGGGTGTCATAGAGGAAACGCTCATGACTAAATGCCTTATCGTCGAGTGGCGAAAGGGGAGAGATCGTCCATGAATTGTCATAGATCAAGCGTATATGCCCGCGCGATGCCAGATCGATCAGGCAAATTTTCAACACGCTCTCTATCGGATCGGCATGGAGGAAAAAAGCCGCAAGGCACACTGTTGTAGCAGGAGTGGGATTGGGCGGAACCCTATCATCTATATCTCGCGGTGAGGTTTTGATGAAGATCAAACTGAGCATAGCGATGACGAAAAGGACAGATCCCATGATGAGAATCGCCATATCGTACATCGTTCCATCCTTGAGTACTCAGTCGTCATATCCACTTTAGGGCAGAGATCTTTGCCAGGAGGAATGGCACCCCGGCGGATATGGCTAATCGCTTCTAAGAAGTGGTTAGACTACGAAATAACATGGAGGGAAGGAATAGGATGAATGCGGATCTGAAAAAAGCTGCGATTGTTCTAGCATCGACCATCATCGCTATCCCTGGACTTTCTGTGCTTGTGAATTCTTTGAGTGGCAACCGCTTAGGATTTCTGCTCATCTTCATTCCCCTCCTCCTTCTCATCCCCATATCGATCATCGTCATCAGCGCATGGTATTCCTGGCGACACGGATTTACTTATCTGCTCGCTATCGTCACGATGATCGCTTTTCTTGTGCCGATGATAGGCATTTACAGCCTGTATGCATGGACATATCTTGTCGCCTATGGAGCCATCTCGATCGTTGCAAGTGCGCTGAGCTGTCAGATCGCTTCCCTTATGCGTTCCCGCTCGGCTCGGGATCATCGCGATGATCGAACTCGTCCATGAGATGCTGGGTACGTTGACGTCTAGATCCGAAATACCACCACGTGCCGAGAGGTTTTTGATCTTTCGGAGTGGATTTCAAACGTTGGGGGATACGTGGCCACGGCAGTGTCAAACGTGCCGCTGTCGGTAGGATCCATCGTCTCCAACGTGCGGTTAATGCCAAGAAGAAACACAAAGCGATGGCGATCCCCATTCCGGCTGAATAGTGTCCGAGACGTTGCAAAAAGACCATTTCGGCAGCGCCGATGACAGAAATTGTCGCGTAGATAGGGCTTCCTCCAAAGACGCTGGGAATTTGATTGACGATCACATCGCGTAGCATCGATCCGCCGACAGCAGTGATGACCCCTAAAAAGATGGCGGGCAGAATATCGAGACCGGCATTGAGAGCTTTAGAAGCGCCGGTGGCGGACCAACATCCCAAGACGAGGGCATCTGCAGCGATCAAGAGACGGTGTGCCCATAACCCAGTGAAGTCGACGAAATGTCCAAGTAAAGCTGCAGCGATAGCGCTGGACAGATAGAGAGGATCGGTCAAAGCTACCGGGAAACCGACGCCCAATAAAGCGTCGCGCATCATCCCTCCGCCAAGTCCGGAGATGATCGCCAAGATGAGAAAACCGATGACGTCGAATCCTTGACGGCGAGCGACCGCTGCTCCAAGCAATCCGTTGGCGACAACACAGTGACGTCAACGACGCGAAATAATACCTCTGGTTCCATCGCACCCCTTATCGTTCTCGGCGTTACTTTACCCTCTTTCAGATGGCTCATATGCTTCCTGGCGGGTAATCTGGGACAGGCACTAGTTAGGAGCAGAAGTGATCACTCGAATGTCTCAACTCTTCGTGCGTACTTTGCGCGAAGATCCCGCCGATGCTGAAGTGGCGAGCCATCGCTGGTTGATGCGAGCTGGATATATCCGTCGTGTCTCTCCAGGAATCTATTCATGGCTTCCTCTGGGATTGAAAGTCTTGCAGAAGGTGGAGAGGATCGTCCGCGAGGAGATGGATGCAATCGGAGCTCAAGAAGTTCTCCTACCTGCCCTCTTGCCGAAAGAGCCCTATGAGGCGACGAATCGGTGGAATGAATACGGAGAGACTCTTTTCAGGCTCCAGGATCGGAAAGGAGCCGATATGCTCCTCGGTCCTACCCATGAAGAGATGTTTGCTTTGACGGTGAAAGACTGCTGCAAATCCTATAAGGATTTACCTTTGAGTCTCTATCAGATTCAGACGAAATATCGCGATGAGGCGCGTCCTCGTGCAGGAATTTTACGTGGACGTGAATTCACGATGAAGGATTCCTATTCTTTCGATCTGGACGATGAGGGTTTAGAAGCGTCCTATCAGGCTCATCGTGAGGCCTATATCCGCATTTTCAACCGCTTAGGCTTTGACTATGTCATCGTCCAGGCTCATTCAGGGGCTATGGGCGGTTCAGCTTCAGAAGAATTCCTAGCCGTTGCCGATAATGGTGAAGATACCTTCGTCCGTTCTCCTGGAGGCTTCGCCGCCAATGTTGAGGCGATTGTCCGTCCGCTTGCCGATGAGGTGGATGCGAGCAATATCCCTGAGCCTGCTGTTTACGACACACCTGGAGCTTCCACTATCGAGTCATTGGTGAATTATGCCAACGAGCATATTGCAAAGGATGGCACGTGGCAGGCGAGCGATACATTGAAAAATATCGTCTTCATGTTGACCTATCCGGACGGACGTCGCGAAGCTCTTGCAATCGGACTGCCAGGTGATCGCGAGATCGATATGAAGCGATTGGAAGCCGCTGTCGCACCGGCAGAAGCCTCTCCGCTAAGCGATGAAGATTTCGAGAACTATCCCTCCTTGGTGAAAGGATATATCGGTCCTCAGGCTTTAGGGGTTGGATCTCAATGCGACGAAGTTCCTGCTGGTAAGGTGCGATATCTGGTCGATCCTGCGGTGGTCAACGGCACCTCGTGGATGACAGGAGCTAATGAGGAGGGTCGCCATGTCATCAATTTGGTGATGGGACGCGATTTCACCCCCGATGGGCATATCGATGTCGCTGAAATCCGTGAAGGAGATCCCGCTCCCGACGGATCTGGTCCGCTCAGTCTGGCGCGCGGTATCGAGATGGGACATATCTTCCAATTGGGACGTAAATATGCCGAAGCTCTCGGTGTAAAAGTTCTCGATTCCAATGGAAAATTGCAAACTGTCACGATGGGATCATATGGAATTGGAGTCTCACGAGCCGTGGCGGTGGTCGCTGAATCCACCTGCGATGAGAAGGGATTATGCTGGCCGCGCGCTTTGTCTCCTTATGATGTCATGATCGTGGCCACAGGGAAGGGCGCAGAACTATTTGAGACGGCTAGCGATCTGGCAGAGAAACTATCTGCTCGTAATGTGAGCGTGCTCTATGACGATCGGAAGGCGTCTCCTGGAGTGAAATTTGCTGACTCTGAGGTGATCGGCATCCCCACCACGGTGGTGGTTGGAAAGATGCTTGCAGAAGGCAAAGTCGAGATCCGTGACCGTGCTTCGGGCGAAAAAACTCTCGTCGATCTCGATGAGGCAGTGGAGGCGATCTGCGCCGAGATCGCTCAGTGATCTTTCTATTATGTGGACGGCAGTATTCTGCCGTCCACTTTGTATTTTCTCAATCATCAATTCACTTCGTTAAGCAGTCTCATTCCTCTTTGCTCACCTGGCTATGGTGGTGTTTTGCCAACCAACGTGAGCCGAATGATGTGTTGAGTTTTTCACCTTCAAGAATCGATTGTTGCTGACGATAGATGAGGTTGACAAGGTCTTTTTGGGTGATCCAGCCGATCAATTCTCCATCGTCCACCACGGGGACAGCGCTGGCATTATTGCTGACAAGATGGGCTAATACCTTTGACGGACGTGTAGATGGTGTGACGTGGGAACGGTCTAAATCGATATCGCGTAGACGGCTATCGGACGGTTTGTCTGATACATAGGCTTGAGCGATCAGCAAAGAGGTGACACATCCCACATAGAGCCCTTGAGAGCTGACGACAGGCAGACGCGTCAGTCCTCGTGAGATGAGAATACGGTTTGCCTCCTCGAGAGTCATGGAGGTCGATAGGACAGTCGGGATATGGCTCATCAGACGGTTGGCTGGAAGACGGCCCACCAAAGTGGCATCGAAGGGGTCATCGAGGATATCGCCACGGCGTATGAGCTTGGTCGTATAGATCGTCTTGCGTGTGAGGAAACGCGAGATCGCGGTAGCGATGACCACAGCTAACATCATCGGCATGATGAGGGAATACTGCCCTGTCATTTCAACGATGATAAGCACAGCCGTCATCGGAGCGCGAGCTGCTCCGGCGAAAGCAGCCCCCATGCCGATCACCCCAAAAACAGATGCGGAGGTATGAGTGAAAGGGCTTAAGGCTTGTCCGCAGGCGCTACCGACCATCGCTCCGATAAAAAGAGTGGGGGCGAAAACGCCTCCTGAGCCTCCGATCGCAATCGTAACCGAGGTGAAAAGAGCTCGTGCAGCAGCGAGAAGGAAAAGGAAAGCGATCGTATATTCTCCCGTGAGCCCCTTGAGCTGGATAGGATATCCCGAACCATACATGGCGGGGAAACAGTAGAGCATAAGTCCGATGACGATGCCGCCAAGAGCTGGACGAGCCCATTCGGGAGCGCGATAGATAGCGTCTATGAGATCTTCAATCCAATAGAGCAATTTGGAAAATCCGAGTCCGGCAAGAGCGGTGATAAAAGCGACAACGATAATCCATGTGAAGTCACTTGCTGCAGCAACGTGTAAATTGCGCGGGATCGCTACGACAGGAGAATCCTCAAGAAAAGCGTGGGAGACCAAAGATGCGGATACCGCTGAAATGACCACCATTCCGAAAGATTCCGCTGTGAAATTCACCAAGATCAATTCAAGAGCAAAGACAGACCCTGCGAGAGGAGCGTTGAAGGTGGCGGCAATCCCTGCAGCCGATCCGCAGGCTGCGAGGAGAATCACTCTACGGCTGTCGAGTCCTGTCCGGCGTGCTAAGGCAGAGCCGAGAGCAGCCCCTACCTGGACGATGGGCCCTTCACGTCCGACAGATCCACCGCCCCCCAAGGTGAGAGCGGAGGCGATAATCTTGACGATGGCAACTTGACCAGGAATCTTGCCGGCTTTTCTCTTGACTGCCAGCATCACTTCAGGAATTCCATGTCCTCGGGCACTGGGAGCCCAACGGTAGATCATCGGTCCATAGATCAGGCCTGAAATGACAGGTGCTGCAATGACAAACCAGGAGCCGATATGCCAATAGCCGTGGCCTTGTCCAAGATGCTCGGAATAGTCGCGGTATCCCGTCATCACCCATGTCCATCCCTCAATGCAATAGTGAAAAGCAACGGAGGCAAGTCCGCAGATAGCTCCGAGAAGAGCGGCAAAAAGCGCGAGGACTGAACGGTGAGAACCGATAAAGCGACGAAGTGGTGCGGGCATGACGAGCTATTCCTAGACATAGGTGGCGATCTCGTCAGGTAGATTACACCCGCTATCGTCACTTAGACCCAGCCCGGCCACCAGCTGATCGGTGATGAGGAATTATTCAGCTCATCTGCGATAGAGACCGCCTTATCGATAGCCATATCGGGATGATCTATGGCGCATGCCAGCTGAACCCATGAAGCAATACGTGCCTGGTTGACCTTCGTAAGGATCGTCTCCTGATCTGCAGGATCGTCAAGACGCCCCATATCGTATCCCGTTTGAGGAGGGAAAATCTCCAGCGAACGAGCCTGAATCTCGGTCATAATCTGATCTCGCATCGTCAATGCGGCAGCCACTTTTCCCTCCCAATCGGGGGAAGGAGCTTTCGCCAAAATTGTTTCGGCGACGGTGACATAGCGGCGTTGGACATCGAGCACTGTATTCCACAGAGTCGTCTCATCTGTCGTCTCGAGATGGAAAGGGACGATATCGGCAGACGAGAAGAAGACGGCGGATTGCTGTGAGGTTTTGTGGTGGATAAGAGCCGCCACAGCGGCGATAGAGGTGATGATCAGACGGCGATCAATCGACAAGGTGGGCTTATCACTAGAGGGTGAAGGTGAGCCCAGATCGACAGCGTCCACCTCGGACAGATGCGCTAAAGCCATAGCGAATAGTTTCTCTTCATAGGTGGCGATGAAGGAGAAAAACTCGTCTATATGCGCGAAATCTGGCAGTGAGGGGTGAGCAGAGGGAGAAGGTGAAGAAGAATCGGTGAAATTATCGCCAAAATTGTCGGATTCAATATCCTCCCAGCTGTGCCATGTGGGAAGGATCTGTGGGCTATGGTCTGCAGCGTACCCGCCTAAAGGATCGCCTTGTAAAAGGACGGTTGTATGAGCGCTGTGAGCCTCATAGAGAGAATCCAGCCAAGCTCGTTGGCTATCGTCCGCACGTGTGCGATAGTGATCGACCACGGTGCTGAGGTGATAGCTAGCGAAAGCTAAACGTATCCGCCAAGCTTCCACTGTGGAGATAGGGGAGGATTGAATCAGTGGAGATGGGGCACATGAGGCACACAGTAAGCCTGTCATGGCA
>JAEZYG010000018.1 GCA_023419175.1 Actinomycetes bacterium | reverse complement strand
GGTCTAACCTCTACGGCATCAAGGCGGGGAAAAAGGTCAATTTGGAAAGAGCCTGCGCTCTAGGTCAACGGCTTGGCGGTCATCTCGTCAGCGGACATATCGACGGTATGGCAACGATCATCTCAATGAAGCGAGACGAGAATGCGATCTGGATCGATCTTGAGGCTGGAGACGAGATCATCTCCACGATTGTCGAAAAGGGATCGGTCGCTTTAGACGGAATCAGCTTGACGGTTGCGAAGGTACAAGGACGTTATTTCAGCGTATCTATCATCCCCCATACAGCAGCCCATACGACTTTACACGATGCAGTTATAGGGCAGAAAGTGAATTGCGAAACGGATCTGATCGGTAAATACGTGATCGGTTATCTTTCTCAACAAAATGATAAAAAGTCGGGAATTGATCGGGAATTTCTTGCCCGCTATGGATTCTAGGAGAAAAATGTCTCATAAAAATGTTATACGTGCTCTTGAAGATCTGAAAGCTGGACGATTAATTCTCGTCATTGATGATGAAGAAAGAGAAAATGAAGGGGATCTGATCTGTGCAGGTCGATATGCAACTCCTGAAAATATTAATATGATGGCAACCTATGGCAAAGGTCTTATCTGTATGCCATGTGATGAATCCTATGCGAAACGTTTTAATCTTCATCCGATGGTATCGGTCAATGATGATCTCCACCAGACAGCATTTAGTATTTCGATCGATCATGTCGATACGAGAACGGGGATTTCTGCCTTTGAAAGATCTCTTACCGTGCAGCGTATTCTCGATGAGAATTCATCTGCTGAGGATTTCCGTCGTCCCGGACATCTTTTCCCTTTAATCGCGAAAAATGGCGGGGTTTTAGTTCGCCCAGGGCATACCGAAGCTACCGTAGATCTATGTCGTCTGGCGGGATTGGAGCCTGTTGGATTGTGTTGTGAAATCATGGACGACGACGGACAAATGATGCGCAATGAATCCTTGCTCTTATTTGCTCATCGTCATGAGCTGACCATGATCTCAATCGCTGAGCTCCAGGATTATCGTAAGGTTTACGATCGTCTTGTCTCTCACGAGACATCGGTGAAACTCCCCACTGCTTATGGAGATTTCACCTTGCATGGCTTCGTCAATCGGATCAATGGAGACGAGCATCTCGCTTTGGTAAAAGGGGAGATCAGTGATGGACAAGACATCTTGTGCAGAGTTCATTCTGAATGTTTAACCGGAGACGTTTTTAGATCTCAGCGATGCGATTGTGGCGAGCAGTTAGAGGCTGCCTTACGTCTTATCGCTGAGAAAGGACGGGGAATTATTCTCTATCTGCGTCAAGAAGGTAGAGGTATAGGTCTGATAAATAAATTGCGCGCATATGAATTACAAGAACAGGGAATGGACACTCTAGACGCCAATCTTGCTCTAGGGTTCGGAGGAGATGAGCGAGAATATTATATTGGGGCTCAGATCTTGCAGATGCTCAATGTAAAATCCATCGATTTATTGACGAATAATCCCGATAAGATATATCAGTTAGAAGAATATGGAATGAGGATCAATCAGCGAGTCCCTCTGGTGATTGAGTCTAATGAACATGATGATTTTTATTTAAAAGTAAAGCAGGAGAGAATGGGGCATTTGCTCGGATATGGAAAGGAAGAATGATGAAGGTTTATGAAGGGCATTTTACCTCTACTAATGCCAGAATAGGAATTGTTATCTCCCGGTTTAATGAATTTATCAATAGTAAGCTTTTAGACGGAGCTCTTGATGCATTGCGCCGTCACGAAATTCGTGATGAAAATATCGATCTTGCTTGGGTGCCAGGAGCTTTCGAAATTCCTCTTATCGCCTCCCAGATGGCTCAGTCATCGCACTACGATGCCATTATCTGCCTGGGGACGGTCATTCGTGGTGCGACCAGCCACTACGACTATGTATGCAATGAAGCTGCAAAGGGGATTGCCTCTGTCTCTTTGAGCAGTGGAATTCCGATCATGTTCGGCATCTTGACGACTGAGAATATTGAACAGGCAATCGAAAGAGCCGGTACAAAGGCTGGCAATAAGGGCTATGAATGCGCTATGGGCGCTTTGGAGATGATCGGCCTTATGCGTCAGCTCAATCCTCACGGCGAGTGAGGATGAAGGATTGGGCTGGTTGCCAATATGGTGCCAGCCCGATCGATGACGACAACATCAACACTGACTGGAGCGCCCTCTAAGACATTCATAGATTCTTGAGCGGCAGCTGTAGCGATGAGTTGAGGAAGATCGATTCCGTTTTCTTTCGATAGCGTGACGGCATGTGCGACAGTGGAGACCTCGCGTAGGGAATCCGCTAATTCTTCGCAACCTCCAGCTTCAAGCACTAGATTCGCCAGATGGTCTGGCTGGATTTGCGTTCTATGGGAGTGGAGATCAAGATATCCAGCTGCCAATTTGGAAATTTTTGCTACACCGCCGACGATGGTTAAACGCTCGATCGGTTTCTTGCGCAGATATTTCAAAACGGCGCCAGCGAAATCTCCCATATCGAGTAATTCGATTCCAGGATGGAGCTCTTCGGCGACGCGTTCCGAAGTAGACCCCGTGCAGGCGGCCGCATGATGATGTCCGGTAGCCACAGCTACATCGATGCCACGATGAATTGAGGCGATCCAAGCAGAACAAGAATAGGGGACGACAACTCCTGTCGTTCCTAAAATGGAAAGCCCACCGAGAATTCCGATACGAGGATTCCACGTTTTTTCCGCAATTTTTTCCCCATTATCTACAGAGATTTCCACCTCGACATCGGTGGAATTGCGTCCGAAACGAGTGGAGATCTGCTCCAGGTTGGACGAGATATATTCTCGTGGCATCGGATTGATAGCGGGCTGTCCGATATCGAGAGGAAGACCTGGCAAGGTAACAGTTCCCACTCCTTGTCCGGCGCGAAAGACGATTCCGCTTCCTGAGGCAAGAGGGCGTAGTCGTGCGCGGATGAGAGCGAGGTGAGTTACATCTGGATCATCTCCAGCATCTTTGGTGACCCCTACCGTCACAGATCCATCCTCATCGCGTGACGAACATGTCAACGCGAAGCCGACATGACGCCCATGGGGTAAATCGATCTTGATTGGATCGGGACTCTCTTCACCGCTAAGGAGAGCTGTCCATGCGGCAGAGGCGGCAGCGGCAGCACATGCTCCCGTTGTCCACCCTGGACGTAGCTGGGAAGATTCGAGCTGAGAGGCTCTGCCTTTCTTACGTGGACGCAAAGCCTCAGCTCCTTGAGCCGCTAGAGCGGCATCATTTCCAGGTCCTGGAGGAGCGTCACGAGTGGGATCTTGAGTATCCATAATCAGTGGCGAGTATCGCTATGGATATTGGTCGTCTCGGCAGCGCTTGCCATCGCGTTAATAGCAGCTACTGTCATCGCCGATCCCCCTCGACGTCCTTGGACGGTGAAATATTCCAATTCGTGAGAATTGTTTATCAAGGCATCTTTTGATTCCGCAGCTCCGACAAAGCCGACAGGAATTCCTATCACTGCAGCTGGGCGAGCATCGACGGTATCCAGCAATTCCAGTAAACGGAATAGGGAAGTGGGAGCGTTGCCGATGGCGATGATGGCTCCATCAAGCAGGCCTGATTCATGCCATAGATCCACAGCTGCTGCCGTTTTGGTCATCTGACGCGAGGCTGCCAGATCGGCAAGTCTTGGATCCTTGATATGGCAGATAATCTCATTATCCTGCGGCAGGCGAGAGCGGATGATTCCAGTGGCGACCATTGAGGAATCGCATAGAATCGGACGTCCGTCTTGAAGGGCTTTACGGGTGGCCTGAGCAACATGAGGGGTAAAAGCAACGAGGTCTGCAATGGCAGGATCTGCTGCTGCGTGGACGACCCGGACGACCGCCGGTTCTATATCATCGGGGAAGCGGTCAAGATTTGCTTCTTGACGAATGATCTCAAAAGAGCGCTGATAGATATCGCTACCCGTCTTGATGTAATCGTAGTCAGCCATCGTGTCCTTCTCTCGTCGGTCATGCAGATCGATAACATCCACCATTATAGAGAGAAGGCAAGAAACCTAAAGCTTCTCTAATTCTTTAAGATGCTATTGATGTGAGGGCTTAAGAATATAATTTCTATTCGAAGTATCCAAGCGGATTTGACCGCTTGCTCTTTAAAAAGCGCTAGTAAATTGGAGATTGAGGAAAGGAAATAAACTCTTAAAAGTTTTAAATAAATAAAATATAGATTTTCTGGAGAGTTTGCGAGATCACTTCAATAATATTGTCAAATTTTTCTTTGAACGATAAAAGTTCTCCTCTTTATTCATTTTTATTAACGCTGGGGGTAGCGGTAAAACGTTGCTGTTCATTGTTTCCTGCCAGTTCTTATCCTCTCCTATTCTCCGATGGAAGGCTTAAATTCTAGGGTGTTAGCCTTTTGCGTTTGGCTAAGGGGAGTGGGCGAGGGTTGCGAAGAAGGAGGGATCAATTAGAAAAGAAATATGTTTCATAAGTAAGGATCCCCCTTATGTGAAATAAGGATACCCTTATAAGAAAGATCATCTCTTAGGTGAGATGAATAAAAGTTCATTGCTTTTGACGCACGTGCACGTCTGTCAAAACGGCATATCCATGTCGGCAATTATGGTCGGAAAGTTTTACGCTAAGGGGTGAATTGCAAAAGTTAGCAAAGGCGCGGAAGGTGAAATAGTGAAAAGGCTAGAAACCGACGTTGTCGTCATAGGTGGTGGAGCGACAGGAACCGGCATTGTGCGCGACGTCGCGATGCGCGGATGGCGCACGATCCTGCTTGATCGAGCTGATCTCGGTCAAGGTACAACGGGTCGTTATCACGGTCTTCTCCACTCAGGCGGACGCTACGTGGTCTCAGATCCCCATTCGGCAACAGAATGCGCAGAAGAAAATGAGATCATCTCTCGTATTCATGCCGATGCAGTGGAGCGTACAGGTGGTCTATTCGTCGTAGGTCCTGACGATCCCTACGAATTCTCCGATGATTTCGCTCGTGGAGCGCGCGAAACCCGCGTCCCTGTTGAAGAGATCAGCGTTGCCGAAGCCTTACGACGTGAACCGCGCCTCAATCCGCGTATCCAGCGAGCTTTCGCCGTCCAGGACGGAACCGTCGACGGTTGGCAGATGATCTGGGGAGCTGCCCATTCGGCTATGGAATACGGTGCCCAGATTCTGAGCTATCACAAAGTCACGAAGATTTTGCGCGATGGTGAAAAAGTTCTTGGTCTGATCGCTGTCGATCGTAAGAGCGGCGAAGAATTGCAGATCGACTGCCAGTTCATCTTGAATGCGGGCGGACCGTGGTCAGGTCAGATCGCTCAGTTGGCAGGATGCCCTGAAGTAGACGTTGTTCCCGGTCGCGGCATCATGGTCGCCATGAACCACCGTCTGGTCAATCAGGTGGTCAACCGATGCATCTACCCTGCAGACGGCGATATTCTTGTCCCCGTCCATACGGTGTGCATCATCGGCACTACCGATGTCAAAGAAGACGATCCCGATCATCTGCCCATCCCGTATAAGGAAGTTCAGCAGATGCTCGATGCCGGAGAGGTTCTCGTCCCCGGATTCCGTCAGCAGCGTGCTGTTCACGCATGGTCTGGTGCTCGTCCGCTCGTGAAAGATAAGCGAGTCTCCGCCTCAGATACCCGCCATATGTCGCGTGGTATGTCGATTATCGATCACGAATCACGTGACGGTCTTAAAGGCCTTCTCACCATCGCAGGTGGAAAGCTGACCACCTATCGCCTCATGGCGAAAAATACGGTCGACGCCATGTGCGAGCAGATGGGCGAGAACCGTCCATGCCGTACCGAGACCGAAGCGGTTCCAGGCTCCACCTCCGGTAAGAACTATCACGTCACTCACCGTCTTGAAGAGCGTGAAGCCGATCGCTTAGACGATCAGATCATCTGTGAATGCGAGCTGATGAATCGCAAGATGTTTACCGATCTGCTCTCTGAAAATCCCCAAGCTTCCTTTGACGATCTGCGTCGTCAGCTTCGTTTGGGTATGGGGCCGTGCCAAGGTGGTTTTTGCTCGATGCGTGCCGCTGGTCTGATGGAACAGTGCAATCACGATAGTGAACGAGCCACCGAATTGTTGCGTCTCTTCCTTAAGAATCGCTGGATTGGCTTGTGGCCTATTCTCTACGGAGATCAGGTGCATCAGACTTCACTCGATAACTGGATCTTCCAAGGAATTCTCGATATCGAACATCTCCCCGCTGCTGAGAAGGAACACCTATGAGAACTGTTGTAATTGGTGCAGGGCTTGCAGGCCTTGCCAGCGCTTTGAGACTGCGTCAAGCGGGTCACGATGTGACGATCATCACCAAAGGCATCGGTGGCATCCAGCTTTCACAAGGGACGATCGATGTATTTGGCTATGACCCAGAATTGGTTACTGAACCTTTGAAATCGGTTGCAGCTTCCGATGGCCCCTATGCCACTATCGGTGTCGAAGCCACGAAGGCTGGTTTGGAATTTATCCAGCAGCTCATGCCTGGTTTCTTCGCAGGAGATGCGAATTCGAACGTCCTATTACCCACCGCTGTCGGCGCTTTGCGCCCCACATGTCTCTATCCGACCTCTATGGCAGCCGGTGTGGCGAAGGACGGAGCAAAGGTCGTCATCGTAGGTCCTCAAGAGCTTAAGGATTTCTATCCCAGCTTCATTGCAGGCAATCTCAACCGCACCCAACTGGTCAGGGATTATCAGGCGCGTTCAGCTTCATTCAGTATGCCTGCACGCGAAGGGGAAGCTGATTCGTCTGCGGTAAATTATGCTCGTCGTCTCGATTCTGACCCCGATTATCGTCGCGCTTTCGCTTCTGCTGTGGCAGCTCTCGTTCACGATGGTGAAACCGTTGGACTTCCCGCTATCTTGGGTCTTGAAGCTGCAACCTGGGAAGAAATCCAGCGTTTAATCGGTCATCCGATCTTTGAAATTCCCCTCCCCCCGCCAGGAGTAGTGGGAATGCGAATCAATCAGGCATTGACTCAAAAAGCTCGCGATCTGCGCATTTCAATCATGTTGGGAGCCGAGGTCACCGGCTATGAGTCGCGTGGCAATGCGATCAAGGCTTTGAAAGTTCATGTTGCTGGACGCACCCAAGTTATCGAGGTCGATCAGGTGATCTATGCCGGTGGCGGTTTCGAGTCGGGTAGCTTGGAAGTCGATTCCTACGGAGTGTGCTCTGAGCGCATCTTCTCCTTGCCCTTGGTAGGTACCGATATTCCCGATCTCATCCATGGTTCCTATTACGATGATCAGCCTCTTTTCCGTGTCGGCGTGGCCGTTGATGAGCAGATGAGAGTGCTTGATGCGCAGAATAACCCGGTATGGGTCAATCTCTATGCGGTAGGTGGTCTGCTCGCCGGTGCTGCGAGGTGGAGAGAGAAGAACGGTGAAGGTATCGCCTTGGGATCGGCGATGATTGCGGGAGGTAAGTGAGATGGAGCCATTAGAATTCGCTGGACATCAACTGGCGAGGGCAAGCCTCGACCATTGCGTTAAATGCACTATCTGTGAGACGCAATGTCCTGTCGCCAAAGTCACTCCACTCTATCCCGGCCCGAAATATATCGGTCCTCAAGCAGAGCGTTACCGTCATGGAGAATCGGTCGATCACAGCCTTGACTACTGTTCAATGTGCGGTATTTGTACCCTCTCATGTCCTCAGGGCGTCAAGATCGCTGAGCTCAACTCTCAGGCTCGTGCAGTGATGAAGGAAGGCAAGATCCCTCTACGCGATAAACTCATCACTCAAACTGAGCTCATGGGAACCATGATGTCTCCCCTGGCTCCGGTAGCGAATGCAGCTTTGGGAATCAAGCCTTTGCGTACCATGGTCGAAAAGGTCATCGGTATCCATCGCGATGCCCCCATGCCTGTAGCGACGACCAAGACCTTTAAGTCGTGGTTGCGTAAGCGTCCCACTCCTCAAGGGCCTTTCGACCAAGGTCAGGTCGTCTTCTTCCATGGATGCGCTGGTGGATATTTCGAGGTGGAAACCTCTATCCGCACCGTCGAGGTTTTGGAGGCTTTGGGATTTGAAGTTCTCGTCCCGAAGCAGGGATGCTGCGGTTTGGCTCAGCAGTCCAATAGCCTCTATGACTCAGCTTCCAAGAAAGTCACCACATTGGCGGCACAGCTCGCCTCCGCTGGTAAGGATATCCCGGTGGTCTCATCGTCTGGTTCCTGTGCCGGAATGCTCAAACATGAAGCTCGTGAGATCATGGGCGTCGAGGACGAAAATGTGGACGATGTGGGCTCGCGTATGCGTGAAACCAGTGAGTTCCTCATGGAATTGGTCGAGAAGAAGATTCTCGATCCCTCACGTTTCCGTGAGATCAACGATACCTTGGTCTATCACCAACCCTGTCAGGTGAAATCTCAAGGAATCGGTATGCCTGCCTTGACCTTAATGGAGCTCATCCCCGGGTTGACCGTTCAAGAATCTGGACAAGCCTGCTGTGGTATGGCGGGAACCTATGGATTGAAGAAAGAAAAGTACGAGATCGCTCAAAAGATCGGTGCTCCTCTTTTCGAGAAGATCAAGGATGTTAATCCGCATCTAGCGGTCAGCGAAACCGAGACCTGCCGCTGGCAAATCCGTAAGGGATCGGGAGCGAAGGTGGATCACCCCATCAATCTCATCCACTATGCGATGGGTCTTTCGGACGATCTTTACGATCGCTGATAGGCAATCATTGGGGATGGCGCTTGCGTCGTCCCCTTTTTTCTTTCATTACCCAGATATGAAAAAAGGTGGTGGATATGCGATCCACCACCTGAGAGAGGATTATTTAGCCAGCAACGACTGAAGTAATCGTCGTATCGTCAATCGGAGCAGGAGCACGATCTTTGGAGACACCGTGAGAGGCAATTTTTTGAATGACCGATAAGGACTTTTCGTCCACTGAACCGAAAACGGTGTATTGAGCTGGCAGGGGAGTATCCGCCCAGACGATGAAGAATTGAGATCCGTTGGTATTAGGTCCTGCATTTGCCATCGCAATGGTGCCAGCAGGATAGGTCTCGTGACCGCTGAGCTCATCGTCGAAGCGGTATCCAGGCCCTCCACGTCCAGTTCCTGTGGGATCACCGCATTGCAAGATGAAAATTCCGCGATCGACCAATCTGTGACACGAGGTCTGATCGTAATATCCTTGACGGACAAGAGCATCGAAGGAATTGACGGTACACGGTGCTTTCGCGCGATCAAGGGTGATCTTTACATCACCTTGTTTCATCTTCAAGGTATATGTTGCCGTTCCGCTCGCTGATACATCGGTCGTGGGGGGAGGATCAACGGCTTTAGACGCAGGAGTGCGATCAGCGGTATAGGTACAGCTCACACCTGTTGAGGAAGAAGCAGACGTCGATGCCAGTGGACGAGCACTCGCCGCTGTCTCAGGTGGAGGTAGCGGTGTTGATTGGGGCTGTGAGGCACATGATGTGATGGCTAGGCACGTGCAGATGGCGGCCGCCACAGTCGCTACGGCTCTTTTCTTGCTCATGTCTCCCTTTCTAAGCTGAGGATGACTAGGCTCGTATCATGGTCAATTTAACGAAGATCTATACGCGTACTGGTGATAGCGGGCAGACTCGTCTATCGGATAATTCTCTCACGTCTAAGACGGATCCGCGAGTATGCGCCTATGGAGATGTGGACGAGCTCAACTGCGCTGTGGGAATGCTGATAGCCATCGGCAATCTGCCTACCGAGATCGAAAAGATGTGTGCGTTGATCCAAAACGAGCTTTTCGACCTCGGAGCTGATCTTTCCAACCCTGTGGTTGCCGATCCCGCCTATGAACCTTTACGGATCATTCCTTCCTCGGTGGAGCGTCTCGAGAAGTGGTGTGATGAACTCAACGAAAATTTAACCTCCTTGCGCTCTTTCATCATTCCGGGAGGAAGTTTGGCAAGTGCCTATGCCCATCAATGCCGTGCTTTAGCTCGCCGCGCAGAGCGTCAGGCATGGACAGCGGCTGAGCACTATGGTCTCGAAGATGGCTCTGCTACGCCTCAAGGTGGGATCAATGTGATTGCTATCCGCTATCTCAATCGTTTAAGCGATCTTTTCTTTATCCTGGCTCGATATCTCAATCGCTGCGCAGATCGAGAAGATATCCTGTGGGTTCCTGGTGGAAAGAGAGAAAATCCAAATCGGCGTTAGCAGGTCAGTTAAGCGGATAAGGATCGTTAGCGCAGAGCATATTTTGCAATGCCACCACGATCAGGGCACATGCATCTGCGTCTGAATCGGCGCGGTGATGGTTAAGCCGATAGTTGGGGACGAGATGGGATACGACCGTGGGCAGTTTGTAATTCACCAATCCAGGAATGAGAGATTTCGTCGTCCGATAGGTGCAATAGAAATCTCCAAGGGGTAGGTCATATCCGATGAATTGATCCAATCTTTTCCATACGCCTGCATCAAAGCTGGCGTTATGGGCATAGAGGGTCAGCCCCTCGGCGAAATCGGCAATGGGAGTGCGTAGCTTGGACCATGTGGGGGCATCGGCGACATCGTCATAGTCGATGCCGTGAAGATAGGTGAAATCAAAATGTTGATATCCAGGTGGTGGACAGATAAAACTGGTGAATCGATCGATGATCTGACCGTCGGATACCTTTGATAAGGAGATCTGACAAGCAGATAAACCACCTTGACGATTGGCTGTTTCGAAATCGACAGCGATAAATTTTGGTTGTAACAGAATCTCTCGAGTGGCGACCCACGATGCTGCAGAAGAAAGACGAGATTTCCTAGAAAAGGATGGTGTGTAATGAGACATAGTTTTTCTTCCATTCGTGGTCGTCGATAGCGTCCCTATTCTAGTTGCCGATCATCTGTGATCTTTTGCTGAGAAGATCGAGGATATATCACGGCAACTTGCCGTCTGAACTTAGCGAAATTGCTGTATTGAATCTCCAATCGTTCTACAGTTGCCTTTTGTGAATATGTGGGATGCCTTCAAAAGGGTATTGATCGGCAAGAAACTTGCGAGTGCTCGTCTCGGTGAGACCCTCTTGCCCAAGCGCATCGCTTTGCCGGTTTTCGCCTCGGACGCTTTAAGCTCTGTCGCCTATGCCCCCGATGAAATTCTCATCACCTTATCTTTGGCATCTATGGCGGGCTTTGTCTTCTCTTTACCAGTGGCGATCGCTGTAGCGATAGTCATGTTGATCGTCGTCGCCTCCTATCGCCAGACGGTTCATGCCTATCCGAGTGGGGGAGGGGACTATGAGGTTGTTACGACGAATCTGGGGCGCTCCAGCGGTCTTGTCGTCGCGAGTTCCCTTCTGGTCGATTATGTCCTTACCGTCGCGGTTTCTGTCAGCTCCGGTATTCAAAATGCGAAAGCTATGCTGCCTTTTCTCCAAGGCCATGAGGCATTGGCGGCAGCTGTCGTGATCGCTTTCATCACCTTGATGAATCTGCGTGGAGTGAGAGAATCGGGAAGTTTCTTCGCTATTCCCACCTATCTATTCATGATATGTGTTGCCTCGATGGTGCTGTGGGGATTTACTCAGATTCTTATTCTTGGAAGAGATCTGCACGCTGAAACATCCGATTGGGTTGTCGTTGGTGTCTCTCACTACACTCCGCTGGTAGGTTTCGCTCTGATCGCTCTTTTAGCGCGTACTTTTTCGTCGGGATGTGCCGCGTTGACGGGGGTAGAGGCAATTTCGAACGGCGTGCCGAATTTCAAACAGCCTAAATCGAAAAATGCCGCGACCACCTTGCTTTTGCTCGGAACAATCGCAGTTTCAATGCTTTTAGGAATCGTCACCTTAGCCCGCATGACGGGGGCAAAACTTGTCGATACCCATGCACAGGTCTATTTCATGACCGCTTCAGGGGAGAAAATCGATGTCGAAGCCCCTACGATCATGGCGCAATTAGCGCGAACCGTCTTTTACGATTCCTTCCGTCCAGCTTTCTATTTGTTGATGAGCGTGACGATGGTCATCCTTTTCTTGGCGGCAAATACCGCATTTAACGGTTTTCCTACTCTGGCATCCATCTTGGCTAAAGACGGCTTCTTGCCTCGTCAATTGCATACTCGAGGGGATCGTCTAGCGTTCAGCAACGGCATCATCATGCTTTCTGCCGGAGCGATTGGCTTGGTTGTGGTCTTCAACGCTTCGGTGACTCAGCTCATTCAGATGTATGTTATTGGCGTTTTTATCTCCTTCACACTTTCCCAGATGGGAATGATTCGCCATTGGACGAGGGAACTTAAACAGATTGAGGATCCTTCCTCTAGGGCACGTATTCATCGTTCGCGTATCATCAACGCAATCGGTTTGACTGCGACAGGTATCGTCTTGGTGATCGTATTGATCTCAAAATTCACCCATGGCGCATGGATGGCGATTTTAGCGATGGCTGTGGTCTATCTGGTGATGAATAGCATCTCTTCCCATTACCGCAAAGTGAGCGAACAGGTTGCCTTGGACGATACGAGCGACCGCGTCTTACCAAGTCGAGTGACAGCAATCGTCTTGGTCAATACCGTCAATAAGCCGACAATGAAAGCCGTTCAATTCGCCAGAGCTACCATCCCTGGACATATCGAGGCGGTGACAGTGGCTGTCGATCCCGACCAGACGGCGGAATTGATGAAACAGTGGGCGGAATATCAGATGCCGATCGCTTTGACCGTTATCGATTCTCCCTATCGTCAGGTGACGGCTCCTTTCATTGAATATGTCAAACAATTGCGCAGTCGCAATCCACGCGATGTGGTCTGTGTCTTCATTCCCGACTATGTGGTGCGGCATTGGTATCAATCCATTCTGCATAACCAGACGGCTCTTTTGATTCGTGCCCGACTTCATTTCATGACGGGAGTCATGGTGACCTCGGTTCCCTATCAGATTGGGGATGGTGTGCATCGTTTCGACGATCCTCAACATTCCACTTCGGTCAGGACGACATATCGTGGATAGCGAGAGATTAGGGCCGCTGTTTCTCACAGGTATCGCTCATGGAGGAATGTCGATCGCTCGCCACGAGGGCAGAGTGCTATTCGTCAGGGGTGGAATTCCTGGGGAGAGCGTGATCGTGCGCGTGACGGATCGATCTCATGCCTCCTATTGGAGAGCTGAGGTCGTAGAAGTTTTGGAAGCTAGCGTTCATCGTGTCGAGCCGAGATGCCCTCTTGCGGGACGATGTGGCGGATGTGATTTTCAACATATCGACCTATCCCATCAACGCACCTTGAAATCAGAGGTTGTAAGGGAGCAGCTTGTTCGCTTAGCCGGTATTGAATCTTCGGTTGATGTTGAAGGTGTGGACTCAGATAACGGATATGGGTGGCGCACTCGAATGCGTTATCACACGAGTGAGGGTCGAATCGGACTAAAGGGCTCTCGCAGTCATGACGTCATCGAATTGCCGCAGCAGGGATGTTGTATCGCTGATCCGTCCATCGCCGCTGTGCATGACTATGCGCATACAGGGGATCAGATCATCGCCGCAGTGGACGATAAGGGTACTCATATCCTCAATGACAAGGGAGAATATCTAGAGGGAGATCCATATTGCTCCCATAGGATTTCTGGACGTAACTATCGGGTAGCTGTGGACGGATTTTGGCAGGTTCATAACCGAGCAGCTCAACTGTTAAGCGATCGAGTAGGGGAGTTGATTGATGTTGAATCCGGCAGTCGAGCACTCGATCTCTATTGCGGAGTGGGATTGCTCAGCGGTGTCTTGGTCGATGCGGGAATGAAGGTGACCGGGATCGAGCTCTCGCGCCGCGCCATCGCCTATGCCAGACGCAATGTGCCTGAGGCCAGATTTATCTCTGCCGATCTGCGCAGACGCCCCGATCTGATCAAAGAGAAAGCCGATCTGATCGTGCTCGATCCGCCGCGTGCAGGGGCGGGGAAGAAAGTGGTCGCTGCGATCAATTCCTCCCAGGCCAAGCAGGTGATCTATATCTCGTGCGATCCGGCCTCTCTCGGACGAGATCTCGGCCTTCTGCGCGCGGGTGGATTCACCATCGATCACGTGGAAGGACATGATCTTTTCCCCATGACCTCCCACGTTGAGACGGTGTGTTTGATGACACGTAAGGAGCGATAAAAGCCCTGTTTTTCAAGGGCTTTAGGTGCTGTCCTACTGTCGAGATGTGCTGACGAGGGTGGTTTGTCTGTTATGGGAACAGGTCAGCACGTTTTTAGGATGTAAGGTTCGTAGGGTTGGGTCATCGATTTTGCTTTTTGCTCATTTGAGTGGGTGAGATTGATGAATGGGTAAAAGTAGGATACTTAACAGGGACTTTATTCTGAAATATTTAAGTCGCATGAGCGAATAGCTCCTGAGATAGAAGTAGCCGGAATCGCAATGAGTTGATGAATCGGATGGACTCCAAAGGAGGGGTAGCATGAAAAGCTTCTACAAGCTACCGGAAGATGTAGCACTCAAAAAATTCAAATATCCGAACGAATGGTGGTATTGTGGGCTTGTCCATGCGCATCATGTCAGCATTTTTCGCTACATTTGGTACTTATTTTTATCTTTGCTCTTTTTTGGCGGAGGGATGCAAGTGCTCATCCTACCGGGCTATTTTCGGCATGTTGAGACGCAAGACAATCTGTTTACAAAGATCTTCACATTCGACAATGTGTACTCGGACATCCTTTTTACCTTGAGATGGTCGACCGTCATCGTCGTCGGTGGATTGTGCATCCTTATGCTCCTTGCTTTTCTGCGATACCGAAAGGAAGTCTATAAATTTCGTGCGTATGTGAGCATATGTGTGATAATCAACCT